>DATDEH010000084.1 GCA_036523395.1 Candidatus Limnocylindria bacterium
GGAACTTCAGCGTGATCTCGGTCGACTTGGCCGCCATGCACTTGCCCGTCCGCAGGAAGAACGGCACGTCGGCCCAGCGCCAGTTGTCGATCTCGATCTGCATCGCCGCGAACGTCTCGACGTTGGAGTCGTCGGCGACGCCGGGCTCGGACCGGTAGCGCTCGTACTGGCCACGCACCAACCGGGACGGGTGGCAGAGCTGCGCCGACCTGAGCACCTTCACGGTCTCGTCTCGCAACCGGTTCGGCTCGAACGAGACCGGCGGCTCCATCGCCAGGAACGTCATCATCTGGAACATGTGCGTCGAGACCAGGTCGCGGATCGCGCCGGTCTGCTCGTAGAACGCGCCGCGTCCCTCGATCCCGATCGATTCCGCGGCGGTGATCTGCACGTGGTCGATGTAGCGGCGGTTCCAGATCGGCTCGAACAGGCCGTTCGCGAACCGGAACGCCAGGATGTTCTGCACGGTCTCCTTGCCCAGGTAGTGATCGATGCGGAAGACCTCGTCCTCGCGGAAGACCTCCTGGACGACGCTCGTGAGCTCCATCGCGCTCTTCAGATCGTGACCGTAGGGCTTCTCCACCACCACGCGCGACCATCCGCCCTCGCCTCGCAGGCGATGCGCGCCGATCGCGCGGATGATCGGCTCGTACGCCGCCGGCGGTGTCGCGAGGTAGAAGAGGCGGTTCCCGTTCGCGCCGATCTGACTGTCGATGCGCGCGAGCACGTCTCGCAGCTCGCCGTAGCTGCGGTCATCGGGCGTCGCGACATAGTCGATGGAGCGGGCGAACGTCGCCCAAACCTCTTCGTTGATCGGCCGCGTGCGGCTGAACTCCGCGACCGCAGCGTGGAGCTCCGCTCGGAACGCGTCCGCTGTCATCTGGCGGCGCGCGGATCCGATGACAGCGAAGCTGGCGGGCAGCAGATGTTGAAGGGCGAGGTTGTACAAAGCGGGCATGAGCTTGCGCGCAGTCAGATCGCCCGACGCGCCGAATATGACAAGACACGCTGGCTCGGGCGTGCGGGCAAGCCGCAATCCCTCGCGGAGCGGGTTGGCGAGGGTCACAGTCACTTCCTTAGCCGGCACGCCGAGCAGGTCTTCTCACTTCTTGACCGCGTGACCGCCGAATTGATTGCGCAACGCGGCCGCAACCTTCATCGCGTACGAGTCCTCTTGTCGTGAGGTGAATCGCGCGAAGAGCGAGTGTGCAAGCACCGTTGCCGGCACGTCGTGGGCGATCGCTTCCTGGATCGTCCAGCGCCCTTCGCCTGAATCTGCGACCCACCCTTTGATGTTTGCCAGATCGGGGCCCTCCTGTTCGAACGCGCGCTCCGCGAGTTCGAGGAGCCACGACCGAACCACGCTGCCCTGCATCCACACGCTCGCGACGCGCTTCATGTCGATCTGGAATTCGCTCGCATGGATCAGCTCGAAGCCCTCGCCGTAGGCCTGCATCATCCCGTACTCGATCCCGTTGTGGACCATCTTGATGAAGTGGCCCGCGCCGCTCTTCCCGAAATGCGCCCACCCGTTCGGCGGCGCGAGCGTGTCGAGCGCAGGCTTCACGATGGCAACCGCGCGCGCTTCCCCGCCGACCATCATGCAGTAGCCGACCTCGAGCCCCCAGATGCCTCCGGAGACTCCGATGTCGAGATAGTCAAGGCCGAGCGCCTTGTACTTCTCCGCGCGGCGCATCGAGTCACGGAAGTACGAGTTGCCGCCGTCGACCAGGACGTCGCCCTTCGTTGCGTATTTCGCGAACTCGTCGAGTGTGTGGTCGGTGACGTCGCCCGAGGGCACCATCGACCAGAGGACGCGTGGCGGCTTCAGCTGCTTCGCCATCTCCTCGATCGAGTAGGCGCCCGCTGCGCCCTCGGCCTTCGCTTCATCGACCGGGCCCGGGCTGCGATTTCCCGCGACAACGCGGTGCCCGCCGCGGACGAGCCGCGTGACCATGTTGCCGCCCATGCGGCCCAGGCCGTAGAGCCCGATCTCCATGCGTCACCCCCGTGGTGCGACCGAGGATATTCGGTCCGGAGGGTGTTCCTGCGGTACCGTGTGGGTCGTGACCACCGTGAGCGAGGCCGCAACGCGCCTCGATCTGTACCGTTCGCTGGCTCGTCAACTGCGCGCCGACAGCATCCGCTGTTCGACGGCCGCCGGGTCGGGCCACCCGACATCATCGCTATCCGCGGCTGACCTTGTGGCGGTGTTGCTCGCCGGCCATCTTCGCTACGACTTCGAGCGGCCGGACACGCTCGCGAACGATCACCTCATCTTTTCCAAGGGACACGCGTCGCCGCTGGTCTACGCGATGTTCCGCGCCGCCGGCGCGATCGATGATGCGGAGCTGATGACGTTCCGGAAGTTCGGCTCGCGCCTCGAGGGCCATCCCACGCCGATCCTTCCCTGGGTCGACGTCGCGACCGGCTCCCTCGGGCAGGGTCTGCCGATCGGCGTCGGCGTCGCGCTCGCCGGCAAGCGTCTCCTCAAGGCGCCGTTCCACGTCTGGGTCGTCGTGGGCGACAGCGAGTCGGCCGAGGGCTCGATCTGGGAGGCATTCGATCTCGCCGGTCATGAGGGCCTCGAGAACGTCACCGCGATCCTCGATATCAATCGCCTCGGGCAGCGTGGCCCGACCGAGCTCGAGTGGAATACGGAGGCGTACGCCACGCGCGTCCGGGCGTTCGGCTGGAACGCGATCGTGATCGACGGCCACGATCTCGCGCAGGTCGACGACGCGCTCGGTCGCGCCCGCGTGTCGGCGCGTCCGACGGCGATCGTCGCCCGCACGGTGAAGGGCAAAGGCGTCTCGTTCCTCGAGGACAAACCCGGCTGGCACGGCAAGGCTCTCGACGCGCAGCAGGCGAAACAGGCCCTCGCGGAGATCGGCGACGAGCCGTCGCGCGTGTTCGCGGTACCGAGCCCACCGGCCTGGCGACCCGCGCCGGTTCCCCCGCCAAAGGCGCCGGACCTGAAGCGCTACACCGACCCCATCGCGACGCGCAAGGCGTACGGCGAGGCGATCGCTGCGCTCGGCGCTGCGCGCGCGGACGTCGTCGCGCTGGACGCCGAGGTGAGCAACTCGACGCACGCGGAGGATTTCAAGAAGACCGCTCCCGATCGGTTCTTCGAGATGTACATCGCGGAGCAACGCATGGTCGCGGTCGCCGTGGGGATGCAGGTCGTGGGTTTCGTGCCGTTCGCGTCGACGTTCGCGGCGTTCCTCACGCGTGCGTATGACTTCATCCGCATGGCGGCGATCTCGCGCGCGGCCATCCGTCTCTCAGGCTCACACGCCGGCGTGTCGATCGGCGAGGACGGTCCCTCGCAGATGGCGCTCGAGGATCTCGCGATGATGCGCGCGGTGCACGGCAGCACCGTGCTGTATCCCTGCGATGGCAATCAGACCGCGAAGCTCGTCGCGGCGATGGCGGACCTGCGGGGCATCTCGTATATCCGGACGACGCGCGCGAACACTCCGGTCCTGTATCGACCCGAGGAGGAGTTCCCGATCGGCGGAAGCCGCGTCGTGCGCGGCGGCGATGCGGACGATCGCGTCACGGTCGTCGCCGCCGGCATCACCGTGCACGAGAGCCTGAAGGCCGCGGACGAGCTGGCCAAGGGTGGCATCAAGATCCGGGTCATCGACGCGTACTCGGTGAAGCCGCTCGACGCGGGTGGCATCGCGAGGGCGGTGCGCGAGACTGGTGGAAGGCTTCTCATCGTCGAGGACCACTGGCCGGAGGGCGGCCTCGGCGACGCCGCCGTATCGGGCCTCGTCTCACTCGGGGTGAAGGACATCGTCCTGCGGCATCTCGCGGTGCGCGACATGCCAACGTCGGGAAAGCCTGCCGAGCTCCTCGAGGCCGCCGGGATCGCCGCACGCGACATCGCCGCGGCGGTGCGCGCTCTGCTCGACTGATCGTGGCCCGCAAGATATCGCTGACGGCGCTGTCCCTCGTCGCGATCGCTTCGGTGTGCCTCGTCGATCTCCTCACCGGCCCCGACATCGGCTTCTCGCTCTTCTACCTCATCCCGGTCGTCGTGACGGCCTGGTACCTAGGCCGCGGTCCGGGTGTGGTCGTCGCGGTCTCGGGGGCCCTCGCCTGGCTCTTCGCGGACACGATGAACCGCGACGCCGTATCGCTCCCGGCCTCGACATGGAACGCATTCACGCGCTTGGTCATCTTCATCGCCATCGCGCTGCTGCTCGATCGGCAGCGTACGAATACCGCGCGTCTTGCCAGGATCGACCGCCAGCGCCAGGACTTCCTCCGCGTTCTCGACTACGAGCTGCCGCGGCCGATCGAGGCGATCGCCGAGCTCGCGAAGAAGCTCGACCGCAACACGCCGGCCCAGTCCGAGGAGCACAACACGGTGCAGGAGCTGCAGCGACGCGCGCAGGAGCTGCAGTTCCTCGCGCGCGACTTCGTATCGCTCGGGAGACTGCAGAGCGAACGGCTGCTGCTGACTCGAAGACAGTCCGATCTCAATGACATCGTTCGCGATGCCGTGCGCGCCATCGTGGACAAGCAACGCGTGATCATCACCCTCGGCGCGGAGGCGCCCATCGTCGATGCCGACGTCGATCGCCTGCGGCAGGCGATCGAGAGCGTGATCCGGAGCGCGCTGCAGCACTCGACCGAGTACGTGAACGTGGCCGTTCGGGTCGATGCGCAGTCCGCATGGGTCGATGTCAGTGACCGTTCGCGCGTGCCGCTGCGCGTCGACGATCGGGCTCTCTTCGAGGATCCCGAACGCGCTGACGACCCGCGCGCGGTCGCGGTGGCCGACCGCTTTCTCGGCCTCGAGCTCGCGCGGCTCCTCATGGAGGCGAACGGTGGATCGCTCGACATCGAGAGTCCGTCGACGCTCGGCTCGCTCGTCCGACTCCGTCTTCCGCGGACCACACGCCCGCCGATCATCCGTCCGGCGACCGCTTAGTCGCGCATACTCGCGCCGTGCTGCGCGAGCCGCTCGCGATCCCGCTGCGCGAAGCGCGCGCGCCGCTCGTGCTCGCGCTCGATATCGGCACGTCGGGGCTGCGTGTCTTCCTCTTCGACGTGCGTGGACGGCCGATCGCTCCGTTCATCGCGCACGCCGACCGGCCGGTGCGGACCTCGGCCGATGGCGAGGCCACGGTGGATGCGGAGGAGCGCGTGGGCGCAGCGTTCCGCGCGATCGACACCGTCCTGTCGGGCGCCGGTCGCCGCGCCGGCGAGATCGCGGCCGTTGCCACATCGACGTTCTGGCACAGCCTCGTCGGTGTTGGCGCGGATGGCCGTCCGACAACACGAGTGCTCACCTGGGCAGACACGCGTGCACGGAGCGCGGCCGCGATGCTGCGCCGCGAAGTCGATCCGGTCGCGACGCATGCGCGCACCGGTTGCGTCCTCCACGCGTCGTATCTGCCAGCGAAGCTACGTTGGCTTCGTGAGAACGACGGAGATGCGTACGCACGCACGAAATGGTGGATGTCGCTCGGCGAGTACCTGTATCTGCGGGTCCTCGGTGCGCGACGAGCCGGACACGGAATGGCCTCCGCTACCGGGCTCTACGACCAGCGCTCGCGCGGCTGGGATCGGCCGCTGCTTTCGCACCTCGTCGTCGGCGAGGAGACGCTGTCGCCGATCGACGACGCACCCCTTACGGCGATGCTCCCTGCCTTCGCACGACGGTGGCCCGCTCTGGCGAACGCGAAGTGGGTGCCCGCAGTCGGCGACGGGGCGTGCTCGAACGTGGGAGCGGGAGCGGTCGGTCGCGACACCGCGTCGCTCTTCCTGGGGACGTCCGGCGCGATGCGCGTGGTCTACGCGACCGACGATCCGCCGACGATCCCAGGCGGATGGACGTACCACCTCGACGCTTCGCGAGTCGTTGCCGGCGGCGCGCTGTCGAACGGCGGCAACGTGCTTCGCTGGATCGCCGATGTGTTCCCGGGCGTCGATGTCCCTCGCGCCCTGCGGCGCGCGTCAGCGGACGGACCGCTCATCGCGCTTCCGCTGCTGGCCGGCGATCGCAGCCCGACGTGGAATGACGCGGCGCGCGCCGCGGTGGCCGGCATCGGTCTCGGAACGACCGCGGACGACGTCGTGCGCGCGATGGTCGAGGGCGTCGCGTATCGCGTGGCGCGGCTGTGGGACGTCACGAGCCGCGCGCTGCCGGGCATCGAACGAGTCATCGCGACGGGCGGCACGCTGCTCGCGTTCCCATGGCTCATGCAGCTCTTCGCCGACGCCATCGATCGCCCGTTGCTCATGAGCGGGGCCGGAGAGGGTTCGGCGCGCGGCGCCGTGATCGCCGCGCTCGAGCGGATCGGCGCGGTGCCCGACCTCGCCGCTGTGCGCTCGCCGCTCGGACGAACGTTCCGCCCGAGGCCTGCTGCGCACGCTCGACTTCGCGCCGGAACGGAGCGTCAGCGGCAGTTGGAGGAGGCACTCGGCCCGCTGATGTCATGATTGACAGTGCCGTAGCTCAGAAGGGGAGAACACTTTGGAGATCCTGATCCCGCTCATCATCGTCGCGGTCATCGTCGTATTCGTCATCAGCCTCTACAACCGTCTGGTCACGATGCGCCAGCGCGTGCGCGAAGCGTGGGCCGACATCGACGTCCAGCTGAAGCGGCGCTGGGACCTGATCCCCAACTTGATCGAGACCGTGAAGGGATACGCCGCGCACGAGCGACAGACATTCGATTCCGTAACGCAGGCGCGTGCCGCCGCGATCACAGCGGCGCAGTCCGGATCGCCCGAGCAGCGAGCACAGGCGGAGACCGCTCTCGGCGCCGCTCTGGTGAATCTGCGCGCGGTCGCTGAGGCATACCCGCAACTCCAAGCGGTGCAGGAGTTCAAGGATCTCTCGGAGAACCTGAGGGACACCGAGGACAAGATCGCGTTCGCGCGCCGGTTCTACAACGGGAATGTCCGCGACTACAACACCGCGATCCAATCCGTGCCGACCAACATCCTCGCTGGGATGTTCGGCTTCACCGCCGAGCAGTATTTCGAGATGGCCGACCCGGCCCAGCGTGAAGTCCCGAAGGTGTCGTTCAGCTAGCCGGAGTGGCCGCTCCGCAGTCCCGGCTCAACATCTACGACGCCGCCGCCGCGAACCGCTGGCGCACCGTCGCGCTCATCACGGTGTTCACAGGCATCCTCATCGCCCTCGGCTACGTCGTCGGTGAGGTGTTCACGCCGGGAGGCGGCGTCGCGATGATCCCCGCGGCGCTCGGTCTCTCCGGCGTTTCCGCCACGGCGTCGTACTTCGCCGGCGACAAGCTCGTCCTCGCACAGAGTCAGGCACGTGAGCTGGCGCCCGGGGAGGAGCCGCAGCTGCGGAACGTTGTCGAGACCCTTTCGATCGGACTCGGCATCCCTCCACCGCGTATCTATGTGATCGATGACACGGCGCCGAACGCGTTCGCCACGGGCCGCGACCCCAAGCACGCCTCCATCGCGGTGACGCGCGGGTTGATCGACAAGCTTGACCGCACTGAGCTGGAAGGCGTGATCGCACATGAGCTCTCGCACGTCGGCAATCACGACATTCGCGTGATGCTCCTTGTGACCGTCCTCGTGGGGACCATCGCGCTCCTTTCGGACTGGATGTTCCGATCCTTCGCGTGGGGTGGCGGACGCCGCGGTCGCGACCGTGGCGGCGGCGGGATCATCCTGATCATCGCGATCGCGCTCGCGATCCTCACGCCGATCATCGCGACCTTGATCCAGCTCGCCGTCTCCAGGCAGCGCGAATACCTAGCCGACGCGTCAGGCGCGCTGCTCACGCGGTTTCCGCCGGGCCTCGCGAGCGCGCTGCGCAAGATCGCCGCGGACAAAGAGGCGCTCGAGGTGGCCAACAAGGCGACCGCATCCCTCTACTTCGCGAACCCCCTGAAGGACGCGCCGCGCGCGATGGATGGGCTCTTCGATACGCACCCGCCGATCGCGGAGCGCATCCGCCGTCTCGAGGCGATGTGACGGCGACGACGCCGCCTGGCGACGGCGACTCGCCGAAGCCGCCGGAGTTCATCGGCCCGCAGGCACCCGATGGGCCGCGCGCTCCCGACGGGCCGCGCACGAGCAGCACTGCGCTCCCGCTCAGCTCCGCTGGGATCATCGCCGTTCTGCTCGTTGTCGCGGCGATCGGCGGAGGCCTCGCGGTCGGCACCATCGCGCGACCGAGTCCCTCGCCCCGTCCCACGCCAACTCCGTCGCCGGCTCCGACGCCGACACCTCAGCCGACGACCGACCCGGCCGTGTTTCGGCAGACGCTCTCGAGTGGCTGCGCGACGGAGCAGGGACTCTGGGTCGTCTCGAACGGCGGCGGGCTCGTTCGCTACAACGGAAAGGACTGGGTCCAAGTGGACGGCACGCTGCGCTCGCTCACCCAGACGTCGTGCGACGCGGGGACGTTGTACGCGGTCGGTCCGGTCGGTGCGGTGCTCATCCTCGACGACCGCGCGCGCCAGATCCAATCGTTCGACGTGACGCTCGAGGATCTGCGGGGCGTTGCCGCGATGCCCGAAGGGGCGATGGTCGCGGGCACGCACGGAACGGTGCTGTTGCTGTCGGGCGGGGCCTGGCAGCCGTACGCACGCGGCCTCGAAGAGGACCTGAACGCGCTCGTCGTCTTCGAGCTGCAGTCTGCGTGGGCGGTGGGCTCGCAGGGCATCAGTTATCGCTTGGAAGCGGCGGGCTGGCGCTCGATACCGACGGGGGCCACGGTCGAGCTGCGAGCAGTGTCCGCAACGAGCCCGCAGAGCGCGATCGCTGCCGGCGACGAAGGGACCCTTCTCGTCTTCGACGGTTCGTGGAAGCAGGTGGAGACCGGAGTGACTGCGAACCTGCGCTCGATCGGGCGACTTGGCAGCGCCGAATGGATCGTGGGCGATGCCGGGACCGTGCTCATCCTTGACGCGGCCGGAGGCGATCACACAGTGCCAGGCATCAGGCCGCCGACCAAGTTCGATCTCGGGACGACGTGTGATCTGCGCAACGTGTTCGTAAGCGGCCAAGACGTTTGGATCATCGGCGGCCGCGGTGGGGTGTCGGGAGTCTGGCGCATCCGCGGCGGCAAGGTCGCCGAGCGCTGGGGAGAGTGCTGACGATCGTTGCCCGACTCTCGTTCGCGGGTGTGCTCGCGGTCTCGCCACATGGTCCGTCTGTCGCTCCTCACTCCGCGCCGCTCCTAAACTTCGCGGATGCCTCAGCCTCCGCTGGATGGGATCCGTGTTCTCGAGGTCGGTAACTACATGGCGGGTCCGTTCTGTGGCATGCAACTCGCGGATCTCGGAGCCGACGTCATCAAGATCGAAGATCCGCGCGGCGGCGACCTGTCGCGTCGGCTCGAGCCGATCGTGGACGGTGAGAGCGGCAACTTCGTGCGGCTCAACCGCGGCAAGCGGAGCGTCGCCCTCGACCTGAAGCAGGAGGCGGGCGCCGGCATCTTCCGCCGCCTTGCGGAGCGCGCCGACGTCATCGTCGAGAACCTGCGGCCGGGCACGATGCGCGACCTCGGCCTCGAGCCACAGGGCCTCCTCGACGCAAACCCTCGTCTCGTGTACGCGGCGGTGACCGGCTGGGGTCTCGATGGGCCATACGCCGATCGTCCGGCACTCGACATCATCATCCAGGCGATGAGCGGCCTCATGAGCGTCACCGGCGAGGAGGGCGGCGCGCCGGTCAAGGTCGGCGTGTCGATCTCCGACCTCGTCGCTGGCCTCTACGCGACCATCGCCATCCTCGCTGCGCTCAGCGTCCGTCAGCGCGACGGCCGCGGGCAGCTCGTCGACATCTCGATGTACGAATCGTCGGTGTCGCTCGCGGTCTGGGAGGCCGGACAGTTCTTCACGACCGGCGAGATCCCTCGCGCCGCGGGCTCCGCGCACAAGCTCATCGGCCCGTACCAGGCGGTGCGTGCGGCCGACAGGCACTTCGTGCTCGGGGCGACCACCGCGCCGAACTGGCATGGGTTCTGTGCGGCGCTCGGGCTCGAGCGAATCGAGCGAGACCCGCGCTTCGCGGACGGGACGCTCCGCCGCCGCAACAAGGCAGAGCTCATCCCGCTCATCGAAGAGGTCACCGCCACGCGCCCGGCAGCGCATTGGCTTTCGGTGCTGCGAGCGGCGGGCGTTCCGTGTGGCGAGATCCAGGACTACAGCCAGGTCTTCACCGACCCGCACCTGAGGGAGCGCGGCTTCTTCGTCGATCTGCCTCACGCGAAACTCGGTACGGTGCGCGCGCTCGGGACGCCGCTGCGTCTGCGCTCTTCGCCGGCGCGCATCGAGCGCGCGGGCCCAATCCTGGGCCAACACTCGGCTGAGGTGCTGCGCGAGATCGGTCATTCCGAGGATGAGGTGCGCGCGTTCGTCGCGCGTGGCACCGTGGCGGCGGCATGAGCGACGTGCTCGTCGAGCGCCGCGGCGACGTCGTGTGGCTCACCTTCAACCGGCCCGAGGCGCGCAACGCGATGACGTTCGCGATGTACGAGCGCATGGCCGAGGTCGCTCGCGAGGTCGACGCCGATCGTGCCGTGCGCGCGCTCGTGCTGACCGGTGCGGGCGGCGCGTTCGTCTCCGGCACCGACATTTCGCAGTTCAGCGGATTCGCGCGGGAGAGCGACGCTCTCGAGTACGAAGCGCGGATGGACGCTTGGATGAGCGCGCTGGAGCACGTGCGCGTTCCGACCATCGCCGCGCTTCGCGGCCCCGTCGTCGGTGGTGGCGCGGCGATCGCGGCGGCGTGCGATCTGCGCATCGCCGCGCCGTCCGCACGCTTCGGCGTGCCGGTCGCGCGCACGCTCGGCAACTGCTTCTCCATGGCCAACCTCGTGCGGCTGTCGTCGCTCGTCGGCGTCGCGCGGGTGAAGGAGATCGTGTTCACGGCGCGCCTCCTCGATGCGGAGGAGGCCCTCCACATCGGTCTCTACCACGAGGTCACGAAGGATGAGGACGCCCTCGTGTCACGGGTGGACGAGCTCGCGCGGACGATCGCTTCGCATGCGCCACTCACGCTTCAGGCGTCGAAAGAGGCGCTACGTCGGATCCGCGACCGCATGCTTCCGGAAGAGAGCGCCGATCTCATCCTGCTCTGCTATATGAGCCGCGACTTCCGCGAGGGCGTCCAAGCGTTCATTGAGAAGCGAAAGCCGGTCTGGACGGGCGAGTGAGTTACTTCCATGAGGTGCAGCCACTGCGGCAGCAGCGGCTCATCGCCGTCATCTTGAGCGTCGTTGCGGTCATCGTGCTCGTGTCGCTGCTGAGCTCGGGCGCAGGCACGTTGCGGACCGCGGTCGTCACCTTGGGCGCGCTCGGTCTCGTCGCCGCGCTCCTTCTTGCTGCGAGCCTGGAAACGACCGTCGACCGCGAGGCGATCACGGTCGCCTTCCACTTCCTCTGGCCGAAGCGGCGGATCCCGCTGTCGGATGTACGGAAGGGGGAGGCGACGAAGTACAGCCCTCTTCTCGACTACGGCGGCTACGGGGTGCGGCTCGGCTTTCATGGTCGGGCGTGGAGTGTGAGCGGCGATGAGGGTGTGCTGGTGGAGGCGAATGACGGCTCGCACGTCATGATCGGATCTCAGCGTCCGAAAGAGCTCGAGGCTGCGATCGAACGCGCGAAACAGCAGCAAGAGGGCCACCCCCCGGGGGCGGGCGCATTAACGCACGTCGCGCTGGAACGTGACGCGAAGGGGTCAATCCCGTTGCGGCTGGTTTTTGGGACTTGACGCAGAGGAGCGCCCGAAATTGAATGCCACCATATGAATAACGCTACGTGGTCCAAAGCCTTCGCGTTCATTGGTCTGACCGTCATGGGGCTCGCGCTCGCGTACTACTCGACTTCGATCGCGACCGCAGGGGTCGCCGGCATCAAGCTTGGCACTGACAACGGTGATGTGCTCTCCGTCGGGAGCGCGGCGCTCATCGTCGGCATCGCCATGGCTGCCGTGTTCGCGTATCTCGCGGTCACGCAGATCCGCGGCATCAGCCGCAAGGCCTAGCCCAAAGCCGCAGCCACGACCGCGCGCGCCCGCCTAGGAGTGTGGGTCAGCGTCGCGCTGCCAGATCGCGAGGTCGTGCGCGAACGTCACGCGCCACGGATCGAGCTCCTGTAGACGCGCCACCCACGGCGCGTACTCCGGATGAGGTGATCCGGCGCGGTCCAGCATCCACGCGTACAGGGCACGCGCGTACTCCGCGGCGTCGGAGAACGCCTGGCCCGCGATGACGATGCGGCCTTCCTGGGTCTCGATGACGAACGACTGATGACCAGCGGTGTGACCGGGCGTCGGAATGATGTGAACACCGGGCGCGACCTCGGCTTCCTCACCGTCGAGCACCTCAAGGCGCGCGTCGGGAAAGGCGATCGTCCTCTCGGGCAGCGAGTAGTCGAGGGTCGTGCTTGCGGTGTCGCGCTCGACCCGTTGCACGAAGATGGGCACGCGAGGGAAGCGGAAGTTGTTGCCCGAATGGTCGATGTGCAGGTGACAGTTGGCGACGGCGCGCGTGTCCTCGGGCCGCAGCGACGCCTCATGCAGCACGTCATCGAATGGCCGGATGACGGGATGGAAGAGCTCCTCGGCCTTCGCATGGCCCGCCACGAGTCCGGTGTCGAGCAGGATCGGGCCCGAAGGGTGGCGGACGAGGAACGCGTCCACGACGATCGCGGCACCCTGCAGGTGGGGCGCGCGCGGGAAGTCGAGCGGCACGGTGTAGTGCCCCATGTGCAGACGGATCACGTCGCGCGCGCGCAGCATCGCTACCCCGTGCGTAGGCGCGGGTCCAGCGCATCCCGAAGCGAGTCACCGAACAGATTGAAGCCGAAGACCGCCATGCTGATCGCGACCCCAGGCGCGATCGCGAGCCACGGTGCCTGTTCGAGGAACTGCATGCCCGCGCCGCGGAGCATCAGTCCCCAGGATGCCGTGGGCTCGAACACGCCCAGGCCGAGGAACGACAGCGATGCCTCGAGGAGGATGGCCTGGCCCAGGAAGGCGGTGAGCATGATGAGATATGGGGCGAAGACGTTCGGCGCGATGTGCCGGAACATGATGCGGATCGCGCCCGCTCCGACCGAGCGCGTCGCCTCGATGTACGGCATCTGCACGATGCTGAGGGCGCTCGAGCGCACCACGCGCGCCACTCGCGGGACGATCGGCACGGTGATGGCGGCGATGACGTTGGCGATCTTGTCCTCGCCCGTCCCGAGCGCCGCGACCACCGCGATCGCGATCACGATCAGGGGGAACGACAGGAGGACGTCCATGAGCCGCTGGATGATCTGGTCGGTGCGTCCACCGAGGTAGGCGCTCGCGACCCCGAGCACGAGGCCGAGCGTGCACCCGACGAGCGACGCGCTGAATCCGACCAGGAGCGCCGTCCGCGAGCCGAAGATGACCCGCGAGAAGACGTCGCGGCCGAAGTTGTCGGCGCCGAGGAGATGCTCAGGCGAGGGCGGCTTGAGCAGATCGGGGAAGTTGATCGCGGTCGGCTCGTACGGGGCGACCACGTCGGCGAACGCGGCAGCGAGGAGCATGATGATGATGAGGGCGGCCCCCGCGGTTCCCAGCGGCCGTCGACGGATGAAGTCGGCCCAGAAGCGGACGAACCGCCGCCGGCCCGTGGACTCGAAATAGCGGCGCTTCGCGATCTCCTCGGCGGACGACGTCGTGCCCGAGACGTTGCCGGGCTCGGTCTCGATCATCTACGCGTATCGGATCCGCGGGTCGAGCACGACGTAGATCATGTCCACGACGAAGTTCACGATCACGAAGACCGCTGCCAGCAGCAGGACGAGCGCCTGGATCAGCGGGTAGTCGCGGTGCGCGACAGCGTCGACGAGGAGCTTGCCGATCCCGTTCAGGTTGAAGACCTGCTCTGTCACGACGAGGCCGCCGATGAGGAACGCGAACTCGAGGCTCACGACCGTCACGACCGGCAGCAGCGCGTTGCGGAGCGCGTGCCGGACCACGACGAGCGTCTCGCGCAGTCCCTTGGCGCGCGCGGTGCGGACGTAGTCTTCGCGCAGGACTTCCAGGACCGTCGAGCGCGTCATGCGCATGGAGACGGCTGAGTAGCGGTAACCCACCGCGATCGCGGGCAGGATGAGCCCGGCGAGGTTCGCGACCGGATCTTCGAAGAGTGGTGTGAAGACCACCGGAGGCGCCCAGCCCCACAGCGTCAGCGTGACGAGGACCATCATGATCCCGATCCAGAAGCTGGGCATCGCGAGACCGCCGATGCTGAACACGCGGATCGCGTAGTCGACCCAGGTGTCCTGCTTCACCGCGGCGACGACGCCGAGGGGGATCGCGAGCGCGACGGCAAAGAGCGTCGCCAGGATGGCGAGCTCGATCGAGAGCGGCATGCGGACCTGCACCTCATCGACGACCGAATGCCCGGTCCACAGCGACTGCCCCAGGTCAAGGTGCGAGATGGAGGTCATCCAATCGACGAACTGCGCCCACATCGGCTTGTCGAGGCCGAGGATGTGGCGTTCTTGATCGATGATGTCCTGCGGGACGCTCGACCCGGCATAGCGGAGCGCGACGATATCGCCGGGCACGGCGCGCATGATCACGAAGGTGAGGATCGCGACCCCGATGAGGGTAGGGATCATCAGCAGGAGCCGCCCGACGATGTAGCGCCGCATTCGCGCTAGTGTCGGGCGGCCCCCGCTAGTGCGCTAATCCGCTACTTCTTCGCCACCCAGACTGTTGTCAGGTCCTGGTTCGTGTAGTGGTTCGAGCCGATCTTCCAGCCGCGAACGACGCTCAAGTACGGAATGATCCGGTACCACCAAAGCACCGGGTACTGATAGGCCATCTCGTCCATCGCGTAGCGCTCGATGTCGCCGACGAGCTTGACGCGCTTGGCCGGGTCGGTCTCGCGGCTCTGCGCGTCGATCATCCCGTCGAGCTTGGTGTCGTCGTAGTACGCGAAGTTGAGTCCCTTACCGGCCTTGCTTGCGGACCAGAACTTGGCGAGCTGAAGGTCCGGCTCGTCGAGGAAGTCGCAGTTGAAGTCGAGCGCGACCTCGAACGTGCCTGCGCGGAGATCCGCTTGATATGCGGACGTCTCCTTGACGTCGTGTGTCGCCGTGATGCCGACCTGCTTCCATTGATCGATGAGGTAGACGGCGACGGGCTCGTACGGCGTCTGGATGTTGCGGTTGAGGAACTTGAACGAAAGATTCGGCACTCCGGCGTCGGCCAGCAGCTTCTTCGCCGCGTCCTTGTTCGCCTTGGCGTCCTTGCCGAAGCCGGCGATCTTCACCAGGTCGGTGTCGCTCTCGGCGAACGGACCCTTCGGGCGCATGAGCCCGCCGACGTCCTTCACGATCGTCGTCTTCGAGAGCGCCTCGCCGCCTCCCCAGCGGTCAACCGCGAGGGTCAGCGCGCGGCGCACGCGCGGGTCGTCGAACGGCTTCTTCGTCGTATTCGGCACGACGTAGTTCACGCAGATCCACGGCGCTTCTTGGATCGCGAGGTCATTCGGCAGCGAGCGCGACAGGTCGTCGCGCTGTGAGGGCGTGAACCCGCGGAACTCGATCATCGCCTGCTTGCTGCGGATCGCGGTCACGCCGGCGTTGGCGTCGGTGATGATGAGCGCCTTGTAGGCGTCAAGGTACGGAAGCTTGGTGCCGTCCTTGTCCTTGCCGAAGTAGTCGGGGTTCTTCTTGCCTTTCCAGTCCTGGCCCTTGGTGTTGCCGTCGTAGAGGAAGGGACCGGTACCCATGATGTTCTTCTCGTAGAAGTGGATGTCGGCCTTGAGCTTCGCCGCGCTGTAGATGAAGTTCCACGGCGATGCGAGGTTGGTCAGGAACGAGGCCGACGGGTACTTCAGCTTGAAGTCGACGGTGTATTTGTCCGTCGCGTTCACCGCGGATACGACCGCGTACGCGCCCGCGCGGGGCGAGAGCACGCCGGTCGGCGGGAAGATGATCTTGTCGTAGGTCGCCTTGATGTCCTCGGACGTCATTCCGGTCCCGTCGTGGAACTTGACGTCCTGGCGCAGCTTCACAGTGACCGTCATCTTGTCGGCGGAGACCGCGGGCTGTTCGGCGGCGACGTCCGGGATCACCTTGGTGAGGTCGTTCGGGTCGAATTTGTATAACAGGCTGTAGTGCGGCGCGATCGGATGTAGCAGCGCGAATGTCGTCTCGCGATGTCCGTCGAACGACGGCGGCTCCGCGTTCACGATGAACGTGAGCGTGCCCCCGGATACCGGTTTCTCGCCTCCTGCGACAGAAGGCGCGACCGTTGTCGTCGGCGGTTTGGCCGCCTGGGTGCAGGCGGCGAGAACCAGAGCGAGAGCGATAACGGGCGCGATTCGCGAACGAAGCACGGCTTCCACCCCCTTGGCGCGGAAATGTACTGTGCGTGGCGGAAAGACGGTACCGCGAAGCGACACGGACTACGAGACTCGTACCGCCGCCTGGCGCCCCTGGATCACCTCTTCGTAGACGCCGACGAGCTGAGCGGTGACATGCGACCAGTCGAATTCGGGCGCGCGCCTCGCGCCCGCCTCTCCAAGTCGTACGCGCAGAGCAGGGTCGCAGATGAGGCGCTCCAGCGCCGCCGCGATGGCCTCGGGATCCTTTGGTTCGACCAAGAGCCCGGAAACATTCCGCTGTACGACACGCTTGTAGCCGTGGATGTCGCTCGCCACGACCGGCAGGCCTGCGGCCATCGCCTCGAGCAGCACGATGCCGAACGACTCCTGTCCGGTCGACGGAGCGCAGAAGATGTCGGCGGTCTTGTAGAAGCGCGCCTTGTCGATGTCGTCGACGCGGCCGGCGAACAGCACGTCCTGCAGATGGTTGTCGTGCACGAATCGTCGTAGCTTCCCGAGCTGCGGCCCCCAGTTACAGATGATCAGTCGCGTGTCCGGATACCTGGGTTTGAGCTTCGCATACGCCTGCAACAGATACATCGCGCCCTTGCGCGGCTCGAGCCTTCCGACGAAGAGGATGTTCGCCTTGCCGTCCCTGAACTCTGGGAACGGCCGCGCATTCGCGTAGAAGTCGACGTCGACGCCGTTCGGGATGATCCGGTAGTTGCCCGGGAAGTACGCCGAGATGAAATGCCGAGCGGCGCTCGACACGCAGATCTTCTCGTCGAGCTTGTTCATGTAGCGGTCGAGCGCGATGCGGCCGGCCCAGTACGACACGGAGAACCCGCCGAAGGCGTGGAATGTCGCGACGTGGGGGCACTTCGCGGAATCGAGGATCTGGAACGAGAGGAACGGCACGAACGGCTCGTGGTGATGGATGATGTCGAACTTCTCGCGTTCCAGCATGCGCGATACGAGCCACTCGAGGCGCAGTGAAAGCGTCACGCGACCGATGCTTCCGTTGAAAGGGACTGCGATCGCCTGACCCACCTGGATCACGTCGCGCGCGGGCGGGTCGTCGCCCCACGGCGCGGTGATGATGCGCACCTCATGTCCCATGTCGCGGAGGCGCTCGTAGGTCTCGCGGATGTGCGCGTTCGCGCCACCGGGCCGCGGATACGCATACGGGGACACGATCCCGATCTTCATTTTTTCCGGATCCGTCTCCTCGCGCGCTTCACTGGATCGCGCACCATCGAACGCCACTGCTGCAAGGCGACCCCGTCCAGATGCTCGCCGAGCGTCCAGTGTCGTCCGTCCGGCCGCGTCGCGCGATCGGCGATGGCCCGCCGCAGGGCGGCACTGTCTGTTCCAGCGAACTCGGTCCAGGTCGTACCGACCAGGTTCGCGTGGTGGGCGTCGCTCGAACCGGTCTCGGCGACGTGCAGCACCTTCTCGTTGAGCCAGACCGAGCGCGCGGCTCGGACCCGGCCCGCGTAGGACGGATTGCGCGTCTCGATCCCGTCGATATGCACGAGCGGATCGGCCGCGGCGGCCAGCGCGCGGAGTGCCCCCTCACCGACCGAGAACGTGAGGTAGGAGAGCGGGTGCGGCACGATCGCCACGCCACCGGCGTGATGGATGCGCGACACCGTGTCGGCGACCGAGGCGAACATCTGGATCTCCTCTTCGATCCAGAGCGCGAGCAGGTGACCCGAGCGCGTCGTGACCTCGACGCCCGGGACGATCTCCACCGGGCTCGACCGGCGTGCCGCGATGTCGCGCAGCAGGAAGGCGCCGCGGATGTCGTCGTGGTCGGTGAGCGCGATGATGTCGAGGCCCGCGCGCTCCGCCGCGTCGAGGATCGCCTCCGGCGATGCGAGTCCATCACCAAGGTCGGAGTGCAGCTGGAGGTCAGCGCGTCCCACGCCAGAAGTCCTCGAACACGGTCCACTGCTCTGGAGCGCTCCGAACGTAGCGCTCGAGCACGCGCGCGAATCGCTGCACGCCCTCGCGAACGTCGGCGGAGCGGTCTCCCGTATTCGGGATCTCGAGCGGTGGCTCGAACCGCGCTGTGAGCACGCCGTCGCCGCGCCCGGCGAACGACGGCACGAGCGGCGCGCCGGTGCGCATCGACAGCACGACCGCCGCGGACGGCAAGAGCGCCGGCCGTCCGAAGAACTCGACCCGCTCGCCAACGCCGGTGACCGCGCGGTCCGCGAGGATGCCCAGCACTTTGCCCTCGCGGAGGAAGCGGAAGATGCCCAGCGCCGAGTCCGTATTGATGAGCTGCAGGCCGGCGCCGCCGCGCGCTCGGTTCACTGAGCGCTGGAATTCAGACGTCGCGACCTCTACGGGCAGCGCGACCGGGTATCCGTGCGCGAGCACGATCTGTCCCACGAAAGATACCGGCCCCAGGTGAGCGCTGGCCAGGATCACGCCTTTTCCCTGTTCGTACGCGTGGGACACATGTTCCCAACCATCGGCCCGCACCTCGGCAAGGAGCTTCTTCGGATCCGTACTCGGGATCGAGAAGATCTCGACATAGTTGCGCGCCTGCTCGACGAACACGCGACGCACAGCGCCGTTGCCGCTCCGTCCCGGTGAGATGACGGCGAGGTTGCCGCGGACCGCGCGCCTCGCGCCGGGCGCCGCGAGAAAGGCAAGCGTGCCGATGACCTCGGCGAACGGGCCGACGACCCCCCTCGGCATGAGGGGCAGGGTGCGCTCCGCCGCGCGGGAGAGCGCTCCCGTCAGCATCGCTACGTCGCGGCGTCCAGTTGCGCCGGCCACATCGGGCGGAAGATGTACCACTGGTCGGGCTCGGGTCGCATGAGCCCCTCGAGCGCGTGCACGATCGCCTGCGTCGCGCGTTCGAGGTCGCTCGCGGCTTGTTTCGTCCGCGCGACGAAGATCGGTGGCACGGCCACACCTTTGAATGAATTGTCGCGGCCACGCGTCACCGCCGCGACGATGATCGGCGCCCCGGATACGCGGGCGAGCGCGGCGGCGATGGTCGGGAACGCGGTGCGCACCCCGAAGAACGTCGCCTCGACGTTGTCGAGCTCATGGGCGCGCGGTCCGAGATCCATCATGAAACCGACCATCTCGTTCCGGCGCAGCGCGGCGAGCACGCGGCGCGTCGCACCCTCGGGTGGAAGGATGACGACGTTCTTGTGCTCGCGGTTCGTCACGAGGAAGTCCATGAGCCGCGTGTTCTCCAGCTCGTCAGCGACGACGGTGAGCGGGATCTCCTGTGCGATGCGCGCGCCACCGATCTCGAAGTTGCCGAAGTGGGCCGAGACGAAGATGATCCCGCGCCCGTGGTCGCGAGCTGCTTGCAGATGAGCCTGCGACGTCGGATCGATCTTCACGAGCTCGTGCAGCTCGGCGTGACCCATCGATGGGAACCGCATGATCTCGGTGAGGTACTTGCCGAAGTTGCGGAACGCGCGTCGGGATACCTGGGCCACCTCGCGGTCCCCGGCCGGTCGCCCCAGGACGACGGCGAAGTTGCTCTTGGTGATCTCGCGTCTGCGGCGCCAGAGGAGGTAGGCGAACTCGCCGCCGACCACGGCGCCCGAGTACACGAGTCGAGCCGGAAGGTGCTGCACCAGGGTGGCAGCGACGCGCCAGGACCAGTAGAGGCCATCGAAGGGAACGCGCAGCCGCACTAGGCCTTTCCCGACAGCGTCGTCTGGTCGGTGCCCTTGATGTACGACTCGACACCCTCGCGCGCCTTGTCGTCGTGGATCTGACGCGGCGGCGACTTCATGAAGTACGCCGACGGCGCCACGATCGTGCCGCCGAGGCCGCGGTCGAGCGCGAGCTTGCAGCAGCGGATCGCGTCGATCACGACGCCCGCGCTGTTCGGCGAGTCCCACACCTCGAGCTTGACCTCGACGTTGAGTGGCACGTCGCCGAAGGTCGTGCCTTCCATGCGGATGTAGCACCACTTCCGGTCGAGCAGCCATGGCACGTAGTCGGACGGACCAACGTGGACATCATCTGGGTCCAGAGGGTAGTCGAGCATGCTTGTCACCGCGTTCGTCTTGCTGATCTTTTTCGATTCGAGACGCTCGCGCTCGAGCATGTTCAGGAAGTCGGTGTTCCCGCCGAAGTTCAGCTGGTACGTTCGATCGAGACGCACCCCGCGGTCCATGAAGAGTCGAGTGAGCACGCGGTGCGTGATGGTCGCGCCGACCTGCGACTTGATGTCGTCGCCGATGATCGGTAGCCCCTTGGCTGCGAAGCGTTTCTGCCAGTACGGCTCGCGGGCGATGAAGACCGGGATGCAGTTGATGTACGCGCAGCCCGCCTCGAGGACCTGCTCCACGTACCACTTCGTGGCCTCCTCGCTGCCGACGGGAAGGTAGGAGACGACCACGTCAGTCTTCGTGTCCCGCAGGATCTTCACGATGTCCGCCGTCTCGCCGGGCGCCTTGATGACCACTTTCGCCAGGTACTTGCCGATGCCGTCGTGCGTCATGCCCCGGCTGACCTTCACACCCGTCTTGGGGACGTCCGCGAACCGATACGTGTTGTTCGGCTTCGCGTAGATCGCATCGGCGAGGTCTTTGCCGACCTTGTTCTTGTCGACGTCGAATGCGGCGACGAACTCGACGTCTCGGATGTGATAGCCGGCGAGTTCGACGTGCATGATCCCGGGGATCGGGTCTCCGGACTTGGCGTTGCGGTAGTAGTGGACGCCCTGCACGAGCGAGCTCGCGCAGTTGCCGACTCCGATGATCGCGACGCGGATCTTGCGACCACCGGTGCGGCCGCCGGTCGTTCGTTTCTTTGCAGGCATCTGTTATTTCAACCTTTCTTTTCATCGAGCACTGTCGCCATATGGGCGATGCGCTGGATGACGGTGACGGTCGCGAGGAACGCGGCGACCAGAACGGCCGCTGCGAAGAGCTGAGGGTTGCCGGTGGCGGCCCAGGCCGCCACGCCGAAGAGATAGATCGCGATACGCGCCTCACGCGGCGCGAGGCCTACGCTCGCCCGTACGCCGAGCGACTCGGCCTTGGCGCGGATGTAGCTCACCACGAAGGACGCGACGAGCAGCAGGAGGCCGCCCCAGAACAGGATGTCCGCCGTGCCGAGCGACACGAAGAAGGGATCTAACGGTTCGAACATCGAGGCCCCAAGCTGGACCGCAGCGATCGCGAGCGCCGCGTCGGAGAGACGGTCGAGCGTCGAGTCAAGGAACGCGCCGAAGGGGGTGCCACCGCCGGCCGCGCGCGCGATCTGACCGTCGAGCGTGTCGCTGAGCGTCCCGACGAGCAAGACCCCGAGCGCGGGCCAGGGCTGGCCGGTCGACAGCAGCGCGGCGCCAGCGACCGTGATGAGGAAGCCCAGCACCGTGACCGCGTTGGCGCTGACCCCGAGCGCATGCAACCAGCGCGCGACGGGCGCGATGCCGCCACGCGTCGTCTTCGCGAGACGATCCGGGACGATGCTCACGACACTCGGTTCATGAGCGCGCGGAAGCTGCGCTCCTGCATTTGCGTGAAGTGCTGTCGATCGAAGGAGCAGCGCACCTCCCGACCAACGCGCTCGGTCCGCACGATGCCGGCTCGCGTGAGGCGCCGGAGGTGCCACGACATGAGCGGCGCGCTGATCCGCAGACGGCGTACGAGCTCGGAGACCGGGAACTCACCTTCGGTCGCAAGGATCTGCACGACCCGCAGGCGCGTGACATCACCGAGCGCGCGATGGAATGCCTTGAGCTCGCGAAGGTACGACTGACTGAGCATCGCTCCCCTTCATGGACGCCACGATGACCGCCCGCTACGCATCTTAAACAAAAGTTGAAGTGTCGCCTAGGGGGCATGCTCCGCGCGCGCGGAGGGCTCTGTCGTGAGGAACCCCTGGGCGAATGCCGCTCCAAGCGGCCATCCTGCGAGGCGCATGAGCACGAGGAACCACGACAGGACGATCGTGCCGCGTACGTGCCCGGCCACGCTGTCGAAGCGCGGGTCGTTGAGCGCACCGACGCCGCCGACGGTCCCAGCCACGAGCGCGATGATGATGGGAAAGGTCATGTAGGTACCGAGGAAGGCGATGGAGCGGTAGTCGGCTCCGGCCCGCGCAGCGTGCGCTCCGCCGGCCAGCGGCCCGGCGAGGATGAGGGGCAGTGAGAGCAGAGCGGTGCCCAGCTCAGTGTCGCCGAGCACCTGGGCCAGGAAGGGCGCCGGCCAGTCCGCCAACGAGCAGCCCGAGCGCGAGCGGCGTGAAAAGGAACGCGTCAGTGGTGCCGTCAGTGGGAGTGCGTCCGGTGAATGCCACCCCGAGGAACCGGTTGATCACGAGCGCCGCGTGAGCGGCGAGGCCGAGCAGCGCGAGCCTGACGAGCTCGCGGCGCGCTCCGAGCCCAACAGCGGCGACGATGACCGCGGCGGCCACGCCCACCACGAGGGACTCGCCGCTGGGATCGAACCGCACGTTCACGAGACGGAGGAGACGGCCGATGATCGAGACGGCGACATTCGTCAGCGCGCCGGCACCGATCGCGTACAGCAGCGTCACTTGCGAGCGGTGCTGAAGATCTCCGCGAGCTCTTTGTTGGTCGTCTCCGAGCCTCCCTGACGGAACGCGTCGGCGACGCACGTCTCCGGGTGCCGCTCGAGCACGAGCGCGTCGACACGTTCCAGTGCCTTCTCGATCGCCATCGTCTGCTTGAGGACGTCGACGCGGTACTTGTCCTCTTCGACGATTCGCTCCACCGCCTTGTGGTGGCCGGTGCTCGAGCGAAGTCTCGCGCTGACGTCCTTGCGGCTCTCTTCATTCACGGCCGCATCGTACCCCCGGGTGGAGGGGGTCCGGTGTCAGAATCCGCTGATGGCCTCCGCGCAACCGCTCGCCGCGCGCATGCGGCCGCGCGACCTCGGCGAGTTCGTCGGACAGCCGCACCTTGTGGGCGACGGCCGCATGCTGCGCCGCGCTATCGATGCCGGGCAGATCCCTTCGATGATCCTGTGGGGCCCGCCCGGCACCGGAAAGACGACGCTCGCCGCGATCGCCGCGCAAAAGGCCAAGGCCCGATTCGTGGCGATCTCCGCTGTGTCCAGCGGCGTCGTTGAGTTGCGCAAGATCATCGAGGAATCGCGCAAGCTACGACAGCTGACCAACCAGGGCACCGTGCTGTTCATCGACGAGATCCATCGGTTCAACAAGGCGCAGCAGGATGTCGTTCTGCCGTACGTCGAGAATGGTGACGTCACCTTCCTTGGTGCCACGACCGAGAACCCGTCGTTCGAGGTCAATTCCGCGCTCCTGTCGCGCTCGCGCGTCTACGTCCTGCAGCCGCTCTCCGAAGAGGACGTGCGGACCATCGTTCGGCGCGCGATGCAGGACGAGCGCGGACTTGCTGGAAAGGTAGTGCTGACGCCGGATGCGGAGAACGCCCTTATCGCGGTCTCGAACGGCGACGCGCGGGTGGCGCTGAATGCGCTCGAGCTCGCGTTCGACGCGATCAAACCTGGCCCGGACGGAAAGCGCGCGATCGATCTGGCCGACGTCCGCGAGGCGATGCAGCGGCGCAGTCTGCTCTACGACCGCGCCGGCGACATGCACTACGACACCATCAGCGCGTTCATCAAGAGCGTGCGCGGCTCGGATCCCGACGCTGCGCTCTACTGGCTCATGCGGATGATCGACGCAGGTGAGGATCCGATGTTCATCGCTCGCCGGATCGTGATCCTCGCCGGCGAGGACATCGGGCTAGCTGATCCGCAGGCGCTGGTCATCGCGTCGGCGGCTCAGCAGGCGACGCATCTCATCGGGTTCCCCGAAGGATGGTTCCCGTTGGCGGAGGCGACGGTCTACCTCGCGCTCGCGCCGAAGTCGGATTCGCTGAAGCGCGGGCTCGGGGAGCTGCAGAAGGACCTCGCCGAGACCCGCGCCGATCCCGTGCCGCTGCACCTGCGCAACGCGCCTACGCCACTCATGTCGAAGCTGGGGTACGGGAAGGACTACAAGTACGCGCACGACTACGAGGACCACGTCGCACCGGACACGAGCTATCTGCCCGAGTCACTCGAAGGCCGTCGCTACTACGTGCCGACCGAGCTCGGAGCCGAGGCCAAGCTCAAGGCGCGGCTCGAGGACCTCCGCCGAAGCGTGCGAGGAAGAGACCCAGCTCGAACAGCAGGTACATCGGGACCGCGACCAGGAGCTGATTGAAAGGATCGGGGGTCGGCGTGATGATCGCGCCGATGATCAGGACGATCACGATGACGTAGCGACGCTGCTTCGCTAGCCACGCGCGGTTGAGGACATGAACGCGCACGAGCGCGTAGATGAGCACCGGCACCTCGAAGACGATGCCCATCCCGAGGATGAACGTGGTCACGAAGGAGAGGTACTCAGACGCGCGCAGCTGGTTCTCGATCACCGGGCTGCCGAAATTCACGAGGAACTTCAGCGAGCTCGGCAAGAGGCCGTAGTAACAGAAGAGCATTCCCGCGACGAATAGCAGGAGCACGAACGGACCGGCCGTGAGGGCGAAGCGCCGCTCGTTGGGGTGCAGCGCCGGGTCGATGTACGCGTAGATCTCGAACAGGATCACGGGCATCGCGAGCGCGATGCCGCTGAACAGCGCGACCCGCATGTACGTCGTGAAGTTCTCCGTCGGGCTCAGGGCAATGAGATGATCGACCCCCGCCGGGACCAGCAGGATCCTGATGATGTCGGTCGCGAAGAGGAACGAGATCGCCGTCGTCGCCACGACCGCGATGGACGCGACCATCAGGCGGTCGCGGAACTCTTTCAGATGCTGGACGAGGGACAGCTCCTTGTCGCGTTCGGACATCCGCGTCACGCTAGCGTAGGTACACTTGACCTGTTCGCCCCCGTAGCTCAGTGGATAGAGCGGCGGCCTCCGAAGCCGTAGACAGGCGTTCGATCCGCCTCGGGGGTACAGAAATCGCCCGCGGCACGCCTTCTGCACCCACTGGTTCTGATATTTCTGCGGAGGTGTTCACATGGGCCTAATTGCATTCCTTCTGATCGGGCTCGTCGCGGGCTTCATCGCTCGCGCGCTCGTGCCCGGTCCGGACCCAATGGGCTGGCTCGGGACGATGGTCCTGGGCATCGTCGGGTCTCTCGTCGGTGGAACGCTGGCAGCGCTGCTGTTCGGCGGGACCCTCGAGGTCTCAGCTGCCGGTCTCATCGGTTCGATCATCGGCTCGATCATCGTGCTGTTGATCTGGCGAGCGGTCGGCAGTCGCGCGACGACAACGGTCTAGACCTAGTGACCCGGCTGCGGCCCCGATGCGGGTCGCAGCTGGGTCACGGGCACCCAGTACTGGCCGAAGCGGTTCCTGACCAGCCACTCCTCACCCGTTGTCGAACCACGGACCAGCTCGCCCTCTTGCCACATGTCCGCGACGGGAGATCTGTAGAGCACCTGCGCGCCTTTCCGTAGCTCAAGAGTTGCCATCAACGTTTCGGTGCTCTCAACGCTTGGGAACGATAGCGGCTTCGGTTCCCGCCACCCGTCGCACGTATTCGCCGAACATCGGCTCGACGAATTCGTAGCGCCCGCGGCCGAGGCGTGTCACGAGTCCACGAGCCCGCAGCGATTCGAGCGCGCGTAGGACTTCGGGGCGCGGCACCGGGGGCGTCGTATCCGACCCGAACAGCACCGCGCCCTGCGCGACGCGCGTCGCGACCAGCTGAAGGTACTTCTGCTGTCCCAGCTCCGACCAGTGCAGCGCAAATGGCCGTTCTAGCTCGCGAAGTGCCTGTTCGTACGCGATCGCGAGAAGGTCCGCCGTGACGACGCGCTGCGCAGCGTCACGCATCAGGTAATAGAGCGCGGCGCAGACCTGCATCGTATCCTGCGGATGTCCTCCGGTGGCGTCGAGCAGGCGATCGACGCTCGTGTCGTCGATGGCGATCTTCTTCTCGGCGAACTTCTCGCGCAGGTATGTCAGCCAGTCGTCTGGCGCGATGCCAAAGCGATGCCCGCCGGCCTCGGCGAGATCGATCGGGACCGCGAACCGGTAGAACGCCCGGCCCTTCTCGCTGAAGAGCTGTTCGAGGATCCCTTCCTCCGAGCCGAGGAACGCGTAGGCGACGCCCTTCTGGGCCTGGAAATGCGTCCGCATGACATCGAACACGCGCGGGCCGAGCCGCCCGGCGGCCTGGAACTCATCGAACGCGACGACCACGCGCTTGCCGGTCCGCGTCGCGAGCGCTCGCGGCAGGTCGAGCGCTCCCTCGAAGAAGCGCTGTGCGTTCTTTTCGCGCGCGAGCTGCAACGCCAGCTCGATGTGCTCGTACCTCACCTTGACCGACGGGCGCATCCCCGCCGCGACCGCCTTGGCCTGCTCGAAGCTCCGCTCGACGCCCGAGACGTTCTCGAGCACCGCATCGATCAGCCGCTCGCCGAGGCCCCGGATATCCGTCGCTCCCAGGCAATCGACGTACGCGGTGAGCGCGCCTCGGCGCTTCAGTCGCCGAAGGACCTCGAGGATGATCGAGGTCTTGCCGATGCGCCGCGGCCCTGCCACGAGGACGTGATTGCCATCACCGAGGCGCTCGCCGAGACGACGGATGTATGTCTCGCGCCCGACGAGGTCGGATGCGGGCACCGGCCCGCCGACCGGGAAGTGGGGCGGGGGAGCGCTCACGCGCCCGAACGGTCCTGGCACCTACCGTGAATATACATCGGATGTATCAATAGGAAGCACGCGATGCGTCAACGCGACTGTGGGAGCATCGACGTGTGGGCTTCTTCCGCCGGCTCTTGCGTCAGCCGGACCCCGAGGAACGACGGCGGCTGGAACGCGCCGCTGCCGACATCGATCGCGAGCTCGCCGCGAATCTCGAGCTGACGTCGATGTTCGATCAGACCCACCAGGCGGTGGTGCTGGAGAACGGCGAATTCATCCGACACCGCGCGACGATCGAGGTCGGCCTGAAGACCGCGTACGGGATGCTGAATGATCTCTATGCCCGCGTCCCCGACGCCGAGTCGGCGATGGAACGGCGCGGTCCCGCGAACACCCTCCGTGACGACGATCGCATGCTCATCGAGACGTGGGAGGGCGATGCTCGCGCAGCCCAGCGTCGGCTTCGGGAAGCGCTTGCGGCGCCGCAAATGTCGCCACTGGCAGCGCTGCTGAAGCGTTTGCGTGGGGTGCTGCCGAGCAGGCGGTGAGCGCCCTGCTAATGGCACGAACCGTGCATTCGTTACAACTTGCGCATGGCAGTAACCGGCCGGTCCACCCTGGGACGCTCTTACCGCTCGTACCGCTTCCCACTGAGGAAGGGCGGGCGCCTGTCGCGCCGCCCGGGCGGCGGGCAGCGCCTGGGACCGCTCGCCGGCGGCATCGGCGCTTTCTTCCTGGCGATGCTCGCAATGGGGGGCGTCGCGGCGGCCGCGGTCTTCGGCTATTTCTCGGCTGATCTCCCGTCCGCTCAGGACCTCGTCAATGTCCCCGTCCCCCTCACAACGAAGATCTACGACCGCTCGGGAGAGCATCTTCTCTACACGCTCGAGGATGAGCGTCGCGAGCTGGTCAGCCTCGACGCCGTCCCGCAGAAGATGCAGGAAGCGACGATCGCCATCGAGGACAAGTCGTTCTGGACGAATCCCGGCGTCGACATCGGTGGGATCGTCCGCGCGCTGAACGCGAACGCGTCGAGCGGGACGATCTCTCAAGGTGGCTCGACGATCACGCAGCAGCTCATCAAGACGCGGCTGCTGAGCGACGAGCCGACCTTCACCCGCAAGATCAAAGAGGCGATCCTCGCGATCGAGGCCACGCGCACCTTCAGCAAGAAGCAGATCCTCGAGATGTACCTGAACCAGATCTATTACGGCAATCAGGCGTATGGGGTCGAGGCGGCGTCGAAGACCTACTTCGATCAGCCTGACCTCATGAAGCTCACGATCGGTCAGATGGCGATGCTCGCCGGACTCGCGCAGCGTCCGTCGGACTACGACCCGGTTCAGAACCCGGACGCCGCGAAGGCACGGCGCGGGCAGGTGCTCGACGCGATGGTCGATAGCAACTACATCACCCTCAGCGAGGCCGACGCGGCAAAGGCCGAGCCGATCGTCGTGAAGGCGGCGACGACATCGCTCTACGCGGCGCACTTCACATTCCGGGTCCGGGAGCAGATCATCCGCGAGCTGGGCGAGAAGGCCGCGTATCGCGGCGGCTATACCGTCTTCACGACGCTCGACTGGAACATGCAGCAGCTCGCCGAGAAGGAAGTCCGCGATCACGTCGACTCCCTCAAGGGCTTCAACGTGAACAACGCCGCGCTCATCACGATGGATCCGACGACCGGCGAGGTCCTCGCCTACGTCGGGAGCTACGACTACTACGGCAACACACCGAAGATGCAGGGTGACTACGACCACGCCGGCATCGCGTACCGGCAGCCCGGTTCGACGTTCAAGCTGTTCACGTATCTCACTGGCATGCTCAAAGCAGGCATGACCGCATCGACGCGGCTCTATGACATCGGGTGGCAGATGGGCGACGGCAGCGGGTCCGTGTACAAGCCCCAGGATGCGACGAAGGAGCAGCACGGCCCGACGACGATGCGTCAGGCGCTCCGCGAGTCGCTCAACCTACCCGCGCTCCAGGTCACGCGGACGGTCGGTGTCGATGCGATCATCGACACGGTCCATCAGCTCGGCATCGATCGCGACTGGGACCGCACGCAGCTCGGACTTTCGTTCGGCATCGGCGCCGGCGAGATGCGCCTCATCGACATGGCCAGCGCCTACCAGGTCGTCGCGAACATGGGCGTGCGCGTGGAGCCGACGATGATCTACAAGATCCTCGATCCAAGTGGCAAGGTCGTACGGGACTGGTCGAAGGCCGAGGGAAAGCAGGTCATCGATCCGCGACAGGCGTGGATCCTGGCCGACATCCTGAAGGACAACACCAACCCGCAGGGCTCGTTCGTCTTCGGGCCGTGGACGAACATCGGGCGCACCGCCGCGCTGAAGACCGGAACGACGGACAACCTCCAGGACGTCCTCGCCATCGGATGGGTGCCGCAGCGGCTCACGGCGATCTGGATGGGTAACTCGGACAACTCCGAGATGCGTGGGATCTCGTCCGCGCTCGGCCCGGGCATTCTTTGGCGCGACTACATGAAAACGGTCGTCGGCGGTCTGCCGGCCACCTGGTACGACAAGCCCGCGGGCATCGTCGACCGTGTCGTATGCGTGAACCCATCGCTTATGGGTGGCAACGGCTCCGGCGTTCTGCCAGGACCGAACTGTCCCGCCAGCTACCGCTTCACCGAGCATTACGTCGAGGGCACCGAGCCTAAGACGAACGACGCTGATTTCTACACCTCGTGCGGCATCCGCCTCGTCGCGCCGTTCGCCGATTGGCAGCCGTACTACAACTCGTGGGCCTCGGGCGCTGTCTCGGGTTCGTACAGCTACGGCCGCTTCAGCTGGACGATCTGTGGGTTCGCGGCGAAACCGTCGGCGAGTCCATCCGGTGGGCCGTCGAACCCGAACTTCACGCCGCCACCTGTCGGCCGCACGCCGATCCCGACACCGCAACCTAGACCCACCAAGCGGCCGTAGTCGACCTGCGCGCCGCGGGTCATCGTGTCGTCTCGCACATAGACTCAACTCATGGGAGCGGTGTCGAGCGCGGCCTTCTATGCGCCTGTTGAAGGTGAGCTCCAGGAACTCGAGCGCCGGCTTCTGGCTGTGGGTCGGGGCGGACATCCGACGTTCCAGGCCGCGGTCGAGCACGTCTTCCAGACACCGGGAAAGCTTCTCCGACCGACGCTGGTGTTCCTGTCGGCGCGCTTCGGGACGCGCGACGATCGTGAGACGGTGCTCAACCTCGCCGAGTCGCTCGAGCTCGTGCACACCGCGTCGCTTGTCCATGACGACATCGTCGATCGCGCCGATGTCCGCAGAAATATCCCGACCGTGAACGCGATGTGGGACGGCGATGTCGCGCTCATCGTCGGCGACTACCTTTTCGCGAAGGCGTACGCGCTCGCGGCCGTCCTGCCGAAGCCCGAGGTGATAGCGATCGTCGCGCAGACGGTGTTCGCGCTATGCGACGGCGAGCTGAACGAGGTCACGTCGCCTCCGACGATGCCGACCGAGGCGCAGTACCTCGAGCGCATCGAGCTCAAGACCGCGTCGCTGTACGCCGCGTGCTGCCAGGGTGCCGCGCTGCTGACCGAGGCGGATCCAGAGCATGTGGCGGCGCTCGGCGCGTTCGGCACGAATCTCGGGCTCGCCTTCCAGATGACCGACGACATCCTCGATCTCGTCGGTGACGAGGCTGAATTCGGCAAAGCCGTTGGGCGCGATCTCGAGGAGGGCATGGCGACGCTGCCGATGATCTATGCGGCTGCGGAGTCCGGTGGCGAGGACGGCGAGCTCGCGCGTCGCATTGTCGCGCCCGGCAAGTCACGCGGCGAAGTGGTCGAGCTCCTGCGGATCATCCGCGCCAGCAGCGGGCCTGAGCGCGCGCGTGCGCGTGCCCTCGCGTTCCACGACGCCGCGCTCCGCGCGCTCGACGGTCTGCCGGCGCGTGGCGAGCGTGAAGCGCTGCGAACGGTCGCCGACTTCGTCGTCAGCCGCGTGCGGTGAGTCCAGTACCGAAACCCGCGCTCGCGGAGATGCGCGACCGCCTATTCGAAGAGGTCGAGCGCGTGCTCGGCGCGGCAGAGGGTCTGGACGCGACGCAGCTGTCATGGACACCGAAGACGAAGGGAGCCAACAGCCTGCTCGTGCTCGCCGCGCACACCGTTGGAGCCGCCGAACGCCACGTGGTCCGCACCGTCGGCGGTGGTGAGGTGAGCGGGACGCGTGAGGAGGAGTTCGCGGCGCGAGGAGACCTTTCGCCGATCCGCGCGCACTGGGACACCGTGCGTCGGAAGATCGTCGAGACGATCGACAATTTGCCACCCGGACGCCTCGATGACGAGGTCCCGAAGCCGTCGCGCCTGCGCACGATTCACGGAGTGCTCGTGCACGCGGTGGCGCACGCCGCCGAGCACGCCGGACAAGCGGAATTGACGCGCGATCTCGTCAAGGAGCGCGGCTAGAGGTCGGAAGCGCCCGCGCCGCGGGTCCTGCCGCGGCTCGAGGTTCTCGCTCGCCGCGTCACCCACGGCCCTAGCCCCCGACCGCGCCGCCGCTAGCTCGCTGGCGGACTCCCGCGGTCGCGTCCGCCCCGCCGTCCGCGGCGGCGGCGCTTTCGCTTTGCTCCGCCGTCTTGGACTGGCGTAGGCCGCTCTTGTCGCAGGACTTCGTCGCCGCCGTACGACCCAACGCCGCGCGTGTGCGCGGTGACCGGATCGAACGTCACGCCGAGCTCCGTGGCGGTGTACTCCGCGCGGCCGCCGTCCATGAGTCCGACCACGATGGACTCCTTGACGACGTTGACGCCCTGTGTCGTCGCGCACCCCGACGTGCCGCACGAACCGCTGACACAGGTGGGAATGTGGAAGGTCTCGCCGAGCTTCGGGAGCTTGCCCTTCACCTCTTGATAGGTCTCGAGCTCGTAGATGAGGCAGCACTTGAGACGGCCGCACACGCCTGTGAGCTTCGACTGATTGAGCGGAAGGTCCTGCTCCTTCGCCATCCGGATCGAGATGTTGGAGAACTTGTCGAGCCAGCTCGAGCAGCAGAGCTCGCGGCCACACGTGCCGACACCTGTCATCACCTTCGTCTCGTCGCGTGCGCCGAGGCGACGCAGCTCGACGCGAGTTCCGAAGTGCGCCGCGAAGGCGTCACTCAGCTCCGCGAGGTCGCCGTCGGCGGGCCCGCGCCCCGACGGGTCGATCGAGTAGAAGATCGTCAGCGCCGATCCGTCGAACTGCCAGTCCGTCCCGAGGATCTTCATCGGGAGCGATCTCGCGCGGGCCATCTCGGCCGCGACGAGCGCCGCGTCGGCATCCATGCGCTCGCGCTTGTTGATCTCGAGCACGTCGCCGACCGTCGCTTTGCGCACAACGGTGCCGAGTGGCGGGTCGATCTGCACGAGGGGCGAGTCGGTCGGCAGGATCTGGACGCGGGCGGCGTCAACGCCGAGCTCGGTGCGCACGATGATCCAGTCGTTGACGCGGTAGTCGACCACCGGTCCGGGGTCGAAGAAGTACATGCGTCCGGCCTTCATGAATCGAGCGCCGACGACGGTACGCATCAGGCAGCCTCCGCGAAAGTCTCGTCGTACGGGAGTCGCAGCGCGAAGAGCTCGAGCAGCATGCGCGCGCTGACCGTCGTCTCGACGACGTCGCGGCGCCATCGCTCCATCCGCTGCGCGAGGTCCACGAGGTCGCGTGTCGTGACCTTCGCCGCGAGACGGCGGCTCTCGTCAGCGCGATCTGGCCGCATCGCGCGATCGGCCACGCCGGTCGCGGCGACGGCGGCATCTCGGACGAGCTCGCTCCAGTTCACAAGACGCGTTTCGATGAGCTCGCCGCGCTTCTGGGAATCGCGCTCGTCCGCGAGTGCCGCGGCCCATGCGAAGCGCTCGGTCAGCCTGCTTCCAACAAGACGGTAGAACTCGGCCTCGGACTGTGTGCGCGCCGCGCGCGCGCTCTCGTCCGTCGCGAGTGCGAAGGCGATGCCGGGCTTCCCGGCCGCCGGTGCGGCGAAGCGGGCCGCGTCCTGGCCGAACCGCGCGACCAACGCGCGTTCGATGTCCAGACGAGCGACCGAACGGAACGGCAGCGGCTGCAGGCGCGACCGGATCGTCTCGAGGAGCCGGGAAGGTGTCGGGGTGATCAGCAGAAGCACGGCGTGTGGCGGCGGCTCTTCGAGGGTCTTGAGGAGCGCGACCTCGGCGTGCTCGGACAGGTCGGCGGCGTCGTCGATGATCACGAAGCGTTTTCGCCCCTCGAGCGGACGCAGCGCCAGGTCCTGCTGCATCTCGCGGATCTGCTCGATCGTTATGTTCTTGCGGTCGTCGCGCTTCGCTTGATCCACGAGTCGTGTGACCTCGCGGACGTCCGGATGCAGACCGCGCTCGATCTTCCGGCAGGCGACGCAAACACCGCATCCGCCCGGCACCGCCGGCTGCGTCGCGCAGTTCAATGTTTGCGCCAACCGCAGTGCCAGCGTGTGCTTCCCGATCGACCGCGGACCGCTGAGCTCGTATCCATGGGCCACGTCGCCGCGGACCGCTCGCTCGCCAAGCCTGGCGAGCAGGCGACGCTGCCCGATCACATCTCGCACGGGACGCCAGGATTGTATGGGTTACGTCCGCGCGCGCCGCCCGTCGCGCACCTCCACCGCCGCCGCGTACGCGACCTCCGTCCGCCGCGCGACCGCCGGCCATGAGAATTCGCGAGATACGCGTTCTCGTCCCGCCGTTCCCATCTCGCGAGCTCGCTCGGGATCGCGGAGCAGCGCGAGGATCGCGTCGGCGATCGCGCGCGGCTCGTTCTTCAGATGCAGACCGTCGACTCCTTCGCGGACGACCTCGCGCAGCGGCGCGATGTCGCCCGCGATCACCGGGAGGCCGGCGCTCCAGGCCTCGAGGTAGCTCTGGCCGAACGTCTCGTGGTCCGATGGCATCGCGAAGATCGTTGCGCGCGCGAACGCCTCTGCCTTCTCGCCCTCGGTCGCGATCCCGCGATCGATCCAGCGCGCGTCATGAAGGCCTCGGTCCAGGAACGCGTTCCACGCCGCCTGTCCGATCGTGACGAAGCGCGCGTCCGGTCGCTCCGCCCATACAAGCGGCGCCGCCGCGCGCAGCGCGTGATAACCCTTGTAGCGCTCGCGTCGCCCAACGAAGAGGATCGTCGCATCTTCGCGCCTCGTCTCGGGCAGTGCGTGCAGGTTCGGCCCGACGCCTGTGACGTGCACCTGGCCGACACCGCGCTCGCGGTACCAGCCGGCTTCCCACTCCGTCAGCGCGATGACGGCGTCATCACGGCGGTAACGCGCTATGTCGCCGCGGCCGGCGCCGGAGAACGGCTGCCCAGGGTGGACGAGCGGCGTCTCAACGAACGCGGCGCCGACGGCCCGTGCCGCGCGCTCGAGGGGCCCCGCCCACTCGCGCGCGATCGAATGCACCAAGTCCGCTCCGGCCACGACGCGACGCAGATCCTCCGCATCGACCAGCGCGGTGGGGAACAGTCCGTCGATGGCCGCTCCAACGCGACCGCCGCGCGCCGGGAGGAACACGAAGTGCGCTCCATTCGAGTGGATCGTCACCGGTCCGGGCGGCGCCGCGAGCGTTTCGCGCGGCACGCCGGGTCGCGTCCAGGCCGGCCGCAGACCGACGAGGGTCACGTCGTGGCCGAGCGCTCGCAGCTCGCGATCAAGGGAACGCGCGAGGGCCTCGGATCCACCGATCGTCGAGAGGAGCTTCTTCGCGATGACGATGCGCACGCGTGGAAGGCTAGGCGAGCGCCTCGTCTGCCGGCAGATGAGCACCGACGGCGCGGCGATGCGCGTCTTCGACACGGTCCATGACGCGATCCCAATCCCACCGCTCGTGCAGCTTCGCGTTGCCTGCGCGGCCCATCGCAGCGCGCAGCGCCGGATCATCGAGCAGACGCGTCACCGCGCTCGCGATGTCGGCGACCTTCTGCGCGACGAGCAGACCGTCGACGCCGTCCGCGATCACCTCGCGGAGCGGCGGGATGTCGCCACCGATGACCGGTTTCTCGTGCAGCCACGCCTCGAGATAGCCGATGCCGAACGTCTCGTGGACCGATGGCATCGCGTACAGGTCGCACGCGTCGAGCGCGGCCGACTTCTCCGCCGCGCCGGCGCGCTCGATCTCGATGATCCGGTCATCGGTATAGCGCGCGAACTCGTCGACCATCGCGCCGTAAAAGCCGGGCACGCCGATGAAGACGAACCGCGCTTCGTTGTGGCGCTGCCACACGAGCTCCGCAGCGTCGAGCAGGTGGATGTATCCCTTGTAGCGCTCGCGTCGCCCGATGTAGAGGATCACGGGCGCGTCCGCTGGGATCCGATGACGCGCGCGGAATCCGACGCCATCGTGAGAACGCAGCGCGTTCGCGCCCGTGCCCGTCGTGATCACGCGATACGGATCGACACCCAGCCCACCGAACCAGGCGCGCTCCCATTCGGTCATCGTCGTGATGACCGATGCACGCCGATAGCGCAGGAAGTCAGCGGGCGTGTCGCCGCCATGGAACTGGCCGGGATGCGCCAGCGGGGTCAGGACGATCGGAAGGTCGAGCTCGTCCGCGACATTGAGCGAGCTGTCAAGGTACTCGCGGCTGACGTTGTGGACGAGGTCGCGATCCTCGGCGTAGCGCTCGAGCTCCTCGATGCGCATGAGGTCCACGAGTGTGGACGCGTCGGCGACGTGCCCGAGGAAGCCACCGCGCGGTTTCACCTGGATGACATCGACACCGCGGTCCTCGAAGCGAGGCCGGTCGTCGAACGCTTGACCGCAGACAACGCGAACGTCGTGACCGCGCGCGGCAAGACGCGTGGCCCACTGGTAGGTGAGGCTTTCCGATCCACCCATCGGTGCGTACGTGCGTTTCGTGAAGAGGACCTTCATGCGAAGACGCTCCCGTGCAAAGTCGCTGCCGCCCCGCCGGTCAGGATGCGGCCGCGGTCTCGTCCATACCGATGAACTTCGCCCATGCGCGCTCGCCCGCACGAACATACGACGAGTACAGGTAGGTCGGCGTGGCCGGTGGCCGCTTCGGCTGGCGGAGGAGCGTCATATGCGACTCCGACAGCGTGCGCCCGCCCTTGCGGTGGTTGCAGCCGCGGCACGCGGCAACGACGTTGTCCCAGGTGTGCTGCCCGCCACGATGACGCGGCATCACGTGATCCAGCGTGAGGTCGTTCCCTCGCTTGCCGCAGTACTGGCAGGTGTGGTCGTCGCGCTGGAGGATCTCCTTGCGCGTGAGCTTCACGACCGGACGCGGCCGCTTGATGTGATAGACGAGGCGGATCACCGAGGGCGATTGGAAGCTGAGGCGCTCGCTCGTCACGATGTGACCGTTCTGCTCGATGACCGTGGCCTTCTGTTTCGAGAGCAGGACGACGGCACGCCGCACGTTGCACACGTTCAGCGGCTGAAAGTCGAGGTTGAGCACCAGTACGTTCGCGTCGACGACCGCCATGTTCCGATTCTACGGGCAGGGCGTTACGATTGCGTACACATGGCCTCTCCGCAGAACACCAACGGCGCGAACGGTTCCACCGGTACCTGGACGCTGAAAAGCGGGCTCGCTCGGATGCTGAAGGGCGGCGTGATCATGGATGTGGTCACTGCCGATCAGGCGCGGATCGCGGAAGACGCCGGTGCCGTCGCGGTCATGGCCCTGGAACGCGTGCCGGCCGACATCCGCGCAGCGGGCGGTGTCGCACGGATGAGCGACCCGCAGAAGATCATCGAGATCATGGGCGCCGTGACCATTCCGGTCATGGCGAAGTGTCGCATCGGACACTTCGCCGAGGCGCAGGTGCTCCAGGCGCTCGGCGTCGACTACATCGACGAGAGCGAGGTCCTCACGCCCGCGGACGTCCAATTCCACGTTCAGAAGCACGACTTCAAGGTGCCGTTCGTGTGCGGCGCGCGAGACCTTGGTGAGGCGCTTCGTCGCATCCACGAGGGCGCTGCGATGATCCGCAGCAAAGGCGAGGCCGGCACCGGCAACATCGTCGAGGCCGTCACGCACCTGCGCGCGATCACCTCCGCGATCCGCGCGCTCGCCGAGCTCAAGGACACGGGGCTGGACGCGAAGGCCGAGGAATACCGCGTCCCGGTCGAACTGGTGCGCGACGTCGCGACGAATCAGCGTCTTCCGGTCGTCCTCTTCTGTGCCGGCGGTATCTCCACGCCTGCCGACGCCGCGCTGACAATGCAACTCGGGGCGGAAGGAAACTTCGTCGGCTCGGGGATCTACAAGTCGGGAGAGCCCGCGCGCTTCGCGAAGGCGATCGTCGAGGCGACGACCCACTTCACCGACGCGAAGCTCATCGCCGATGTCTCGCGCGGTCTCGGCGAGCCGATGCGCGGCATCACCCTCGAGACCATCCCCGCCGGCGAACGCCTTGCCGTCCGCGGCTGGTAACGCCTTCGGCGTTCTGACTTCGCTCGTCTCCGTGCGTGAGCAAGCTCCCGCACTCCGCCTCGCTAGTCAGTAAGGGCTCCGCCCTCGCCGTGGCTCGCGTCGGCGTCCTCGGCCTCCAGGGCGACTTCAGCGAGCACCTCAGCACCTTGCGAGGCATCGGCGCCGAGGGCGTCGACGTGCGCAGGCCGGAACAGCTCGACGACATCGAGGCCCTCATCATCCCCGGCGGCGAGAGCACGACGATCGGCAAGCTCGCCGATAAGTACGGGATCATCCCGAAACTTCGCGAGCGCGCGAAGGACGGCATGCCTGTCTGGGGCACCTGCGCCGGCGCGATCTTCCTCGCGAAGGATGTGCCGGGTCATCCGCATCCGCTCGCGGAGCTCATGGACATCACGGTCGAGCGCAACGCGTTCGGTCGGCAGATCGACTCGTTCGAAGCGGATCTCGACGTGAAGGGCATGTCGGGCGGTCCGTTCCACGCCGTCTTCATCCGTGCGCCGAAGATCACGCGCATCGGTTCAGGCGTCGAGGTGCTCGCCCGGCTTGAAGACGGCACCGTGGTCGCGGCACGCGACGGCAATGTGCTCGCGACGTCTTTCCACCCTGAGCTCACGCACGATGAGCGCTTCCACCGTCTCTTCCTGTCGCTCGGGAAGCGCTGAAGCCGGGTGCCCGCGCGCGCGGCAACGCCATTCGACATGCGTCGTATCTCGGCGCTGCTGGAGTCCGCGCTGCGGACTCGCGAGGGTATCGTCGCGTCGGCGCTGCCGGTACCGCTCGCTGGCGGCGCGGTCGGTGGGTGGCGCGGTCTGATGGGTGGACTGTTCGGTCTGGGCGGGCGCCTCCGCATCTACCTGGAGGAATACCGTGGCCAGTTGCGGAGCACCGCGCTCGTATACGACGGTCAGCGACCGGAATGGGTCGTTCTCGTGCTAGCGGCGCTCCCGGAGCCCGGCGGAACCGATAGCGCGTTCCGCCTCCTGTCGGGGATCAGCGCTTCGGCCGCGCGCTCGGGGATGCAGCGTCTCTTCGCGGCCGTGCCCGACGAAGCGCGTCCGCGCGAGACGTTCTTCCAGGCCGGCTTTTACTCGTACACACGCGAAACCTGGTACGCGGCCGCGCGCGCGGCGCTGCTGGCGCCCTCGCAGCGCATGCGCGCCCGACCGGCGACGTCCGTCGACGCCCACGACCTGTTCCGCTTCTACGCCATGACGACGCCGCACGCCGTGCAGCGCGCCGAGCAGCTCTCGATGCGTGACTTCGACGTCGGCCGGCGCGGCGGCGCGTACGACCCGCCGCATCTCATCGGAGGCAATCCGCTGGCGATGAGCCTTCGCATGGCGCTCATCGACCACGAGCAATCGAAGCCGTACGCCGTCGCGCTCGCGTTCGCCGGAATGGAGCGCCATCCCAACGTGCTCAAGGTGCGCACCGACGCGGGCGACGTCGACATGGCGCGCGATCTCGTTCGCGCCGCGGTGCGGACGCTGCCACCGGGCAGGCCGGTCACATCACCGGTGCGTTCGTACGAGGAGCACGTGGCGCGCGCGCTCTTATCCGAGGGCTTCCGCGACGCGGCGACGGCGATGCTCTTCGTGAAAGAGCTCGCCGTCCGCGTCGAAGAGCCGGCGCTTGCGCCGGCGGTGGTGCGCTAGTACCGAGCTAGGTGATCACAGGCGCCCGCGGCAAGTTGAATTCCATCCGCTCGCCGGTGGGAAGGATCCGAAGGATGATCGGAATGTCGGCGGGACGTGGCGTCAGGCTGTCGCCGTCGGCACGACGCATCGGTCGCATGTGTTCGGCGTCGTAGCTCGCTTCTTTCGGAGCGCCTCGCACAGTTGCAGGACCCCATCGCGATCGCTCACGTCCAGCGTTACAGGCGCCCGCTCCCCACCTGCCTCACCGGCCGGATGCCAAGGCGGCATCGATATGCTCTTTAGTGAATGCAGCAGAGCGACGAGCTCGAGGCGCTGCTCCGGGGACTTGCACCCGACCTGGCGCAGCGCGTGCGCGCGCTGGACGGACTCGAGGGTCTCCTCGAGATCGTGATGGATCTCGGTCGTCCCCCTGAAGCGCGCTTCGTGGGCCGCGAAGAAATGTTGTCGCAGCGCGAGGTGTCCGCCGAGGATCTCGCGTATGTCATCTCGCACATCGGGCAGTTCGGCGGCGACAACCGCGCCGGTATCGAGCGGACCCTGCACCGCATCAGCGCGCTGCGGAACCGCGCCGGGAAGGTCGTCGGCCTGACGCTCCGAGTTGGCCGCGCCGTCTACGGCACCGTCGAGATCATCCGCGACATCGTTGAGTCAGGACGCAGCATCCTTCTTCTCGGCCGGCCCGGCGTCGGCAAGACGACGATGCTCCGCGAGGTCGCGCGCGTCCTCGCTGACGACCTGGCGAAGCGCGTCGTCATCGTCGATACGTCGAACGAGATCGCCGGCGACGGCGACATCCCGCACCCGGGCATCGGCCGCGCGAGGCGCATGCAGGTACCGACACCGTCGCTGCAGCACGCGGTCATGATCGAAGCGGTCGAGAACCACATGCCCGAGGTCGTCGTCATCGACGAGATCGGGACGGAGCAGGAAGCCGCAGCGGCGCGCACGATCGCCGAGCGCGGCGTGCAGCTCATCGCGACAGCGCACGGCAACACGCTCGAGAACCTGATGCTCAACCCGACGCTCACGGACCTCGTCGGTGGGATCCAAACAGTCACGTTGTCGGACGAGGAAGCGCGGCGCCGCGGAACGCAGAAATCCGTGCTCGAGCGAAAGGCACCGCCAACGTTCCAGGTGCTCGTCGAGATCCAGGCCTATCAGCGCGTCGCCATCTACAACGACGTGTCGCAGACCGTCGACGCGATCCTCCTCGGGATGCCGGTCGCGCCGGAGATTCGCGAGCGCACCGAGGGTGGCGAGATCGCGCGCAGGACGCAGGCACCCACGCGCGCTCCGGCGGACGCGGTCGAGCGTCGCAGCACGCCGCGCTTGCCACTGGACGACGGGATGCGCGAGACGATCAAGGTGTATCCCTTCGGCCTGTCGTGGACGCGCGTCGAGGACGCGGCGCGCGGCCTCGGGATGCCGGTCGCCATCGTTCGCGAACCCGAGGATGCCGACGTGGTCTTGACCCTGAAGAACTACTACCGCCGCAAGACGCCGCGTCTCCGTAATGCCGAGTCCGCCGGCATCCCGATCTACATCGCGCGCAGTAACTCGTCGAGCCAGATCGCGAGCGCCCTCGCGAGCGTCATCGACCTGCGCCGCGGTCCGGAGGACCAGGCGCTCGAGGAGGCTCGCGAGGCGATCGAGGCGGTCGCGGGCGGGCAGAGCGACGAGATAGAGCTCTCGCCACAGAACGCCTATGTGCGGCGGCTGCAGCACGAGCTCGCGGAGCGCGCGAGCCTCTCGTCGCGATCGACCGGCCATGAACCCGTGCGCCGCGTGCAGATCTATCGGTGAAGCGCGGCCTCTTTCTCTCCTTCGAAGGTGGCGAGGGTTCTGGGAAATCGCTGCAGGCGGGCCGCCTTGCGGAGGCACTGACCGAACGAGGCCGCGACGTCGTTCTCACGCGCGAGCCCGGCGGGACCGCGGCCGGTGAGCGCATCCGCGACATCCTCCTGCACGCCCGCGAGATCCCGCTCAGCCCGGAGGCGCAGGCGCTCCTGTTCAGCAGCGCGCGTGCGCAGCTCGTGCGCGAGGTCATCCGCCCGGCCCTCGACGCGGGGAAGATCGTCATCGCCGACCGGTTCTTCGACTCGACCGTCGTGTATCAGGGCTACGGCCAGGGAGTCTCGCTGCAGGCGATCCGCGAGGTGACGGCGGTCGCGGTCGGTACGCTGGTGCCGGACCGCACTTTTCTCCTCGACGTGCCGGTCGAGGTCGGGCTCGCGCGCTCCGGCTGGCGCGCGGAGGCGCGGTGGGACCGGTTCGAGGCCGACGCGACCGAGCTCCACCTCCGCGTCCGCGACGCGTATCTCCGCCTCGCCGCAGCCGAGCCGCGACGCTTCGTCGTCATTGCGGCCGATCGCGATGAGGCCGCCGTGGCTGGCGACATCCGGCGCGAGGTGGACGCGCTGCTCGGCGCTCCGGCGTAGCTGGAGGGCGAGGGTATAGTCCCGCCGGGATGAAGCTCGTGGTCGCGATCGTTCACCCTGAGGACGCCGGTGCGCTCGTCGATGCCCTGACCGACAAGGAGTACCGGGTAACGCGCCTTCATTCGCAGGGCGGTTTCCTCAAGACGAGCAACGCGTCGATCCTCGTCGGCGTCGAGGAGGCGCAGGTCGAGGACGTCATCGCGACGATCCGGGAGACCTGCCACGCCCGGTCGCAGCACATCAGCCCGATGCCGCCGATCATGGAGCCGGGCGAGTTCTACATGCCTTACCCCGTGGAGGTCACCTTCGGGGGAGCGACCGTCTTCGTCCTCGACGTGGCCCGCTACGAACGCCTCTAGTCGCGCAGGTCGGTCGCGATGGTCAATGCCGACCGACGCGATAGTCAATCGAGGTTGGTCATTGTTGGGGATGTGAGCTAGGCCGGGCCGCATGCAGGCTGCCGCACGATGCCCGAAGCGTTCGTTCTGGTGCTGGTTCGTGGTCGGCGGCGCGCTGTCGAGGTCGTTCGACCGGTCCTGGTCTAGGCCGCTAGCACGGGACGGCGTTACAGCTCGCGCGATTTCTCCAGTCGGACGGCGGCCTCGGCGCGGTTCGACGCGCCGAGCTTGGCGCGCGCATTCGCGAGATGACGCGCGACGGTGTGCGGGCTGAGGTACAGGCGTTCCGCGATCTGGCGATTCGTGAGGCCGTCCGCCGCCAGCGACAACACCTCGACCTCGCGTTCGCTCAGGGTCATGGTCGGCCCTGCGTGCGAAGACAGTTTCGCGGCGGAGCGGCCCACGTCGTCGTTGCGCTTCGCGAGCCGCGCGAGGATGTCCCGCGCTTGCATCGTGCCGACGAGCCCGAGGACGTCGACGGCCGCAGTGCGCGCGGCGCTCGCCACGTTTGGGTCGTCCAGGTGGCGCATGACGACCTCCGTCGTGACCGCGGGCCTGCCCGCCGTGAGCGCGAGCTCGAGGATCGATCGGCCGCGCTCGCCGGTGACCGTCATCGCTAGCGCCGCATCCGCCGCGACATCTGGCGGAGTGAGGATCGGCTGCCGCCATGCGGTGATGTCGAGGAGCCGATGGAGGCGGCCCGCCGTCGAGCCCTGCGGCTCGATCGCGAGCATCCACACCAAGGCACTGATCTGCAGCCACACGTTGCCTGCGCGCCGAGCAAGGTGCTCGGCTTCGCGGAAGGCGTCGTAGTTCCGCTCGGCGTAGCCCGAGAGGAACACGGGCAGGCCTCGGAGACCGGGCGTGCCGCGTCGCGCCTTTGCGAGAAGTCCCGCAAGCTCGGTATCTCGACTGCGCCGTCCCGCGCGAAGCTCACTGGCCACGATCCATGAGATGCCTTGCAGCTCGGCGCGGGGCGCCGCCAGCCGCACCGCGATGCGCTCTGCGACGTGTGCCGCCCACCCGAGTGAGTCGTCATCTCGCAGCGCGAGGAACGGCATGAGATAGAAGAGCATCTCCCAGACGCCCAGTGGCGACGGCCCCGTCGGGCGGCACGCATGCGCAGGAAACGCGAGCTCGAACTCATGCTTTTCGCCCATGCCGAGCCGAACCAGCTTCGCTAGATCGTGTGCGACGACGCGTAGCGGCTCCCCCTCGTCGCCCAGGCGCTGCGATTCGTGCGCGAGCGCGTGCGCAACCTCGAGCCGTCCGCCCTGCGCCTCGCCGATGGCCAATTCAAGCGTGTCGTGCAACCGCCGGTAGCGGAGGTGCCTACCGATCGGGATGTCGTCCCGCTTGAAAAGTAGATCTGGGTAGTAGTTCGCGATGCGCTGCGCCCAGTG
>DATDEH010000085.1 GCA_036523395.1 Candidatus Limnocylindria bacterium
TCATCAGGTCGAAACGAGCGCCGTGGCGAGGACACTCCACCAAGCAGTCTTCGAGCTCGCCTTCGCCGAGCACTCCGCCGTCATGGGTGCAGACGTTGTCGATCGCGCCCCAGGTGCCGTCTTCGCAGTGCCCGACGCAGAGACTCCGACCGTCGGCGTCGACCACGGCGACCTCGCCGGGCGCGATGTCCGACGTGTTCGCGACGGGGACGTACCGACTCATGCTGCCGCCCCGTCGACCTCGGCGATGCGTCCGATGCGAGGCGCGAGCGCGTCGGTGACGCGTGAACGGACCTGCACGTCCGGGATGTCGTTCACGACGCGCTGGAAGAACCCGCGCACGAGCATCTGCTCGGCGGTCGGGCGGTCCAGGCCGCGCGACATGATGTAGAAGAGCTCGGTGTCGTCGATGCGTCCAGCGGTCGCGCCGTGCCCGCAGCGCGCGACGTCGTTCGTCAGGATCTCGAGCACCGGGATCGGATCCGCGCCGGCCTTGTTCGAGAGCAGCATGTTGCGGCACTCCTGGTACGACCCGGTCATGCTCGAGGTCGGCTCGACGCGAATGACCCCGTAGAAGATCGCGTGCGCCGACTCGTAGAGCGCCGAGAGGTAGAGCAGATCGCTCGTCGAGGCCTTGCCGTCGACACGCTGCAGTGAATTCACGTCGATGCGCTGCGCATCAGCGCCGGCGACCAGGCCGTAGAGCTTCACCGCGGCGCCGTTGCCTCGGATGTCCGACTCGACGCCGAGCTTGGTCCGCTTGCTGCCAACGAGCACGTTGAAGTTCGCAAGCGTGCTCTCGCGCTCCGAGATGTTGCGCTGCTGGCCGATCTCCCAGACATCGTCGCTGTAGCGCTGGATGCCGACGTAACGAACGATCGCAGCGGGTCCCGCGCGCACCTCGAGCGAGGGCACCGCGATGCGGCCGCTGCCGCCGCCCTCGGATGACAGCTCCTCGACCAGCGTCACGGACGAGCCCTCTTCGGCAACGACCAGCGTGCGGAAGACGATCGGCGCGGTGCCAGCCGCCCAGCGCTTGTGCACCATGAGCGGCAACTCCACGTGTAGACCCGCCGGCACATAGAGGAACGTGCTGCCGTGGCTATAGAGAGCGCCGGCCCATGCGCGGAAGGCGGCATGGCTCGGCATCCCCTCACCATCTGGCAACCACTTGCGGACGAGGTCGGGATGGTCGCGCACCGCGGACGACCAGCGGTCGAATACGAGTCCTTTGTGCGACGCCTCGAGAGGTACGGAGCCGTATTCGCTCGGCGGGTGCGAGACGCCAGTCAGCTCAGTGACGCGGACCGGCGGCACGTCCTTCAGTGGGAAACGGCGCCACTCCTCTTCCTGCCCGGTCGGCCAGGCGGCGGCCTCGTAGCGCTCGAGCGCGCCAAGGCGATCCTCGAGGAGCCAGCTCGGCTCACCACGCCCAACACTGAGCCGCTCGACCGTCGCGCGGTCGAGCGGCAATGACGGCGCGGCGACAGCTGCGAGGCTCAGCCGATCGCTCCCTGCATCTGGAGCTGGATGAGGCGGTTCATCTCGATCGCGTAGTCCATCGGCAGCGTCTTCACGATCGGCTCGATGAACCCGTTCACGACCATCGCCGTCGCGTCGGCCTCGCTGAGCCCGCGGCTCATGAGATAGAAGAGCTGCTCCTCGCCGACCTTCGAGACGGAGGCCTCGTGGCCGATGGTCACATCGTCTTCGTCGATCTCCATGTACGGGTACGTCGAGCTCCGGGCCGTTTCGTCCAGCATGAGCGCGTCGCAGCGAACGGTGCTCTTCGCGCCATGGGAGCCCGCGTAGATCTTGACCAGCCCGCGGTAGGTCTGGATACCGCTGCCCTTGCTGATGCCCTTGCTCGTGATGATCGACGTGGTGTTCGGCGCGGCGTGGACCATCTTCGCGCCGGCATCCTGGTGCTGACCATCGCCGGCGAAGGCGACCGACAGCACTTCACCGTGAGCGCCCTCACCGGTCAGGTACACGCTGGGGTACTTCATCGTGACCTTGCTGCCGAGGTTCGCGTCGATCCAGCTCATGCGGCCGCCCTTGTGGACGACCGCGCGCTTGGTCACGAGGTTGTAGACGTTGTGGCTCCAGTTCTGGATCGTCGTGTACCGGACATCGGCGCCTTCCTTGACGATGATCTCGACGACCGCGCTGTGAAGCGTGTTCGTCGTGAAGACCGGGGCGGTGCAGCCTTCGACGTAGTGCACGCTCGAGCCGGGCTCGGCGATGATGAGCGTGCGCTCGAACTGACCGGCGTTCTCGCTGTTGATGCGGAAGTACGCCTGGAGCGGGATCGTCACCTTTACTCCCGGCGGGACCCACACGAACGATCCGCCCGACCACACCGCGGTGTTCAGCGCGGCGAGTTTGTTGTCGTTCGCGGGGATCACCGTGCCGAAGTACTGCCTCACGATGTCCTCGTGTTCCTTCAGCGCGGTGTCGGTGTCCATGAAGATGACGCCGAGCTTCTCGAGGTCCTTACGGATGTTGTGATAGACGGACTCGGAGTTGTGGACGATCAGTCCTTCTGCAACGAAGTTGTGCGGCCCATCAACGGTGATGTCGTACGTTTCGGCGATACCCACTGGCGTGATCGATTCGATCCGTGCGTAGCCTAGGAACTCGTTCGTGTGCGATCGGATCGTCGTGCCACCAACGGACGTGTCGTTGTGGGTCCAGCGCCGCTTGTTCATTCGCTCACGACGACGAAGCGAGCGACAGGTGACCTTGTCGAAGTCACCGGAGAACTGCATTCGGTAACCAGTGATGAGTCGCTCACGGTCATGCGGATGTCGTGACTCGAACTTCCGGATGCTGGATGTGCGGATTCCGCATGTTGCGGCGACGCGTCGCGTATCCGCGAGAAGCAGCGAGTTGCCACTGGTGATGCTCATGTCCTTAGATCGGCCGGTACCGCGGACCATCCCGTCGGCGTCGACGTATCCACCAAGGAACGCGAGACGCTCGGGCTCGCTGGCTGCAGCGACCCACTGTGGAACGCGCTTTTCGAGGGCGTCACCACCGAGCCCGTTCTCTTCGACGAAGGCAGCGAGCGGCTCCGAATAGATCCGCAGGCGCCATTCATCGACCGCGATCGCATCTGCGTTGAAGAGACGCTTGGTGACGGTCGTCACTTCCTCGCGAAGGTCCGGCTGGGTCGCCGGGATCGCGAACTCGACGTTCTTCTTTCCGGGACCAACGTTGTGGACATAGCCATCGCCGATGTAAACGCCGGACCACCACATGAAGTCCGCATTCGTCGCGGACGGGAAGAAGACAGATTTGCGCGCGTGGTGCGGCCGCAACTCCGGCGCTTTGACGACCTGACTCAGGCCGACATCGGGCGTCCGCCGTGCGACGCCGACGATATCGCCGACTTTCAGGTCGCTGAGGTAACGCCACTCGCGCCGATAGCGGCGACGGATACGTCCGGCGCGCCGCGCATCGACTAGGGCGAGGAACGGATGATTCTCAGTGACACGGATCTTCCTTGTGCCAACCTTGACCTCGAAGACCTGCTTAGGCCCCTTAGGCACGCGAGCCTCGACTCGCGCAGGACGGATCTCCTCGATCGAGTCGTCGTATGAAAAGACGATGTCGCCAGGCTCGACCGTCTTGATCGGCTTCAGCCCATCCGACGTGTGCACGAGCGTGTCTTCGTGTAGGCAGTCATACTGCGCTCCCACACCCGCGAGGTACTTCTGCTCCGCCTGCGGGATGCCGAGCTGATCGAACGTGCGCTTCACGTAGTCCGGCACGTCCTCCCAGTTCTTCTTCGACGAATCCGATGCCTTGAGGTAGTAGTAGATGTCCTCGAAGTCGATCCCCGACAGATCGGCGCCCCACGTCGGCATCGAGCGCACGCGGTAGTGCTTCAGGGCCTTCAGCCGCCGCTGGTACATCCAGTCGGGCTCGTGTTTGTAGTCCTGGCTGATCTCGTGGACGACCTCTTCCGAAAGTCCCTTCTTCTTGACGTTGCGGTAGACGGCGTCCTTGTCTTCCCAGCCGAACTTGTAGTTGTCCGGTAGCTCTTTGCGAACGTCGACGGTCATATCTATCTCCCCTATCCGGCCGAGCGCGCCTTCGCGTCGTCCTCGCCTGGCCACGCCGGCAGACCCCAGGCAGCGCCCTTCAGCGTCTTCAAGCTGAGCAGCGCGCACTTGATGCGCGCCGGGCTGATCGGGATGCCGAGATTCTCAAGGATGTGTTCGCGGTCGATGGCTTTGATCTCGTCGAGCGTCTTCCCCTTGATCTCCTCGGTGAGGATGGAGGCAGACGCCTGCGAGATCGCGCAGCCCTTCCCGGTGAAGCGTACATCTGCGACGCGGTCGTCCTCGATGCGCAGCGCCATGCTCAGCTCGTCACCGCACAGCGGATTCGAGTCCGCATAGGTGTTCGTGGCGCCGGCGAGCTCACCCTGATTCCGGGGGTTCTTGTAGTGATCGAGGATGTAGTCGCGGTACATGTCGTCCATGGCTAGACCTTGAACACTTTCTTGGCCTTGTCTATTGCGCCCAGGAGCGCGTCGCACTCAGCGGTCGTGTTGTAGAGGTAGAACGACGCGCGCGTCGTCGCGGCGACGCCGAGGCGCGTCATGAGCAGCTGGTTGCAGTGGTGGCCGGCCCGAACACAGACGCCCTCGCGGTCGAAGATCGTCGCGACATCGTGCGGGTGGATCCCTTCGATGTTGAACGAGACAACGCCAACCCGGTCATCGAGCGTCTTGGGCCCATAGATCGTGACGCCGGAGATCTCAGCGAGTCGCGGGAGCAGATACCCAACGAGCGAGAGCTCGTGCTCGTGGATCTTCGCGACACCGACGGCCTCGAGATAGTCCACGGCAGCGCCGAGGCCGATGGCGTCGACGTACGAGGAGGTGCCCGCCTCGAACTTCCACGGCAGCTCGTTCCACTCCGTCTTTTCGACAGTGACTCGGCTGATCATGTCTCCACCGAAGAGGAACGGCCGCATGCGCTCGAGAAGCGCTATGCGCGCCCAGACCGCACCGGAGCCGGGCGGCGCGAGCATCTTGTGACCGCTGAAGACCAGGAAATCGCAGGCCAGGTCCGTCACGTCGACGGGCGTGTGCGGAACGGCCTGCGCCGCATCGACGAGAACCGTCGCGCCGGCGGAATGCGCCTCGGCGACGATCTCCTTGATCGGGTTCACTGTCCCAAGGCCGTTCGAGGTATGCGTGATCGCGAGGAGCTTCGCGCCCTTCTTCAGCTCCGCCGACAGCTGATCGCGGCGCAGCCGTCCATCCTCGTCGACGTCGATCATCACGATCCGCGCGCCGACGTCCTTCGCGAGCTGCTGCCACGGCACGAAGTCCGAGTGATGCTCGAGGACCGTCGAGATGATGCGATCCCCTGACTTGATGTTGTCTCGGCCCCAGGTGTACGCGACCAGGTTCACGCCTTCGGTCGCGTTGCGCACGAAGATGACCTCGCGGTCCTCCTTCGCGCCGATGAACTTCGCGACCCTCGCACGCGCGCCCTCGAACGCGGCGGTCGTCGTCTCGCTGAACTCGTACACGCCGCGGTGGATGTTCGCGTTGTACTCCTCGAACACCGCGCTCATCGCGTCGATCACCTGCCGCGGCTTCTGGCTCGTCGCCGCGTTGTCGAGGTACACGACCTGCTTTCCATTCACGGTACGCGACAGGATCGGGAAGTCGGCGCGGACCCGCGCGACGTCGAGCGGCGAGCGCACGGCGTTGGCAGGCTTGATCGTTACCGTCACGCTGCGCCCTCCCTGTACAGCTCGTCGCGTACGAAGTCGTACCCCTTCGCTTCGAGCTCGGCGGCGAGCTCGCGCCCGCCGGTGCGCACGACACGGCCGTCGACGAGGACGTGCACGAAATCCGGTTGCACGAATTTCAAGATGCGCTCGTAGTGGGTGATGAGGAGGATCCCGACCTCAGGACCACGCAGCGATTCGATCGCGTGCGCGACGATCTTGAGCGCGTCGATGTCCAGGCCGGAGTCCGTCTCGTCCATCAGGGCGAGCGACGGTCCGAACATGTGCATCTGGAGCGTCTCGAGACGCTTCTTCTCGCCACCGGAGAATCCGTCGTTCACCGAGCGCGTGATGAACGAGTCGTCGATCTCGAGCAGCTTCATCTTCTCCGCAAGGAGCTTCCGGAACTGCGGTATCGGCATGTCGTTCTTCCGCGCTTCAGCCGCATTGCCGGCGGTCACGCCGGGCTCCGCGCGACGCGCGTTGATCGCGGTGCGCAGGAAGTTCGCGACCGAGACACCCGGGATCGCGGCCGGATACTGGAACGCCAGGAAGAGGCCCGCGCGTGCGCGTTCGTCGACGGCCATCTTGAGCACATCGCGGCCGCCGTACGTCACTTCGCCGCGCGTGACCTTGTAGCGAGGGTGGCCCATGACCGTGAGCGCGAGCGTGCTCTTGCCGGAGCCGTTCGGGCCCATGATCGCGTGCACTTCCCCGCTATGGACGACCAGGTCGATCCCCTTGAGGATCTGCTTGCCCTCCACGTTCACGTGGAGGTCCTTGATGACGAGATCAGGCAACGGTCACCTTCTCCTTCGTGAGATCGGCCAGCGTCATGCCGTCGAGCGCGTGCGCGATGGTCGACTGCAGCTTCACCCACACCGCGCGGGTCCCGCAGTCCTGTTCGCGGATGCAATTCACCACGGGGTCGCCCTCGGCGGTGCAGATCTGCGGCTCGATCGGACCCTCGAGCGCGCGCACGATGTCACCCGCCGTGATCGCCGATGGATCGCGCGCGAGTGTGTACCCGCCGCCGGCGCCGCGTTTCCCGTTCACGAGACCCGCCTTGCGAAGCACCGCGACGAGCTGCTCGAGGTATGCCTCGGGAAGATCCTCGCGCTGCGCGACCGCGTGGAGCGAAACGCTGCCCTTCTGCCAGTGCCGCGCAAGGTCGACCATCAGGCGCATGCCGTACTCGCCCCGCGTGGAGACGTGGAAGGCGTTCTGAGGATTTCCGAGCACTGCACTCGGAATTCTAGGCGCTGGCAGGCGCGCCCGCCAGCCTTTCTCCGCCTAACATCGCCGCCCCAGATGCCCCTTCCCTACGCTCGCGCCGCGATCGGCTCGCGCAATCCCGCCAAGATCGAGGCCGTAAGGCGGGCTCTGGCGCGTCTGGCGCCTGGCTGTGACCTCGAAGCCGTGGATATCGCCAGCGGCGTCCCGGATCAGCCCGTGGGCGACCACGCGACACGTGAGGGAGCCCGGAACCGGGCACGGGCCGCGCTTCGGGTGACCGGCGCGGATGTCGCTTTCGGGCTCGAAGGCGGCGTCGAACACGAGCCGCCGGTCGTTTGGCTGGTCGCCTGGGTCGCGGCCGTCACGCGCGACGGGCGTTCGGGCGACGCGAGCGGTCTTCGCATGCCGCTGCCGCCGGCGGTCGCGGTCCGTCTCGGTGCCGGCGACGAGCTCGGGACCATCATCGACGAGATGTTCGGCGTCACGGCATCCAAGCAGCAGACTGGGGCCGTAGGACTGTTGACGGAAGGCTTCGTGTCGCGCACCGACGCGTTCGCCGACCTCGTGGCGATGGCCTGCGCGCCGCTCCTGCGGCCAGATCTCTATCCATAGGGAGGAGGACCTGATGCGTCTTGCGAGCCGCCTGCTCGGCCCAGCGGTCCTGCTGTCCGTCCTCGCGGTGGGCTGCGCGTCACAGCCTGCGACGAGTCCGGCGCCCGCTGCTGCCGCCACGCAGATCTCGATCAAGGGCTTCGCATTCAACCCGAATCAGCCGAGCGTCACGAAAGGCGCGACGATCAGCTGGACGAACGACGACGGGACCACGCACACGGTCACGAGCGGCGTCCCCGGGACACCGAGCGGGAGGTTCAATCAGAGTCTGGACGCGGGGAAGAGCTTCAGCTTCACGTTCACCGAGACCGGGACCTACGAGTTCTTCTGCAGCATCCACAACTCGATGCGTGGGACCGTGACGGTGAAGTGAGCGCAAAGGTGGCCCACGACAGGCGTAGCTCCGCCGACCTTCCCTCCGCGGCCGAGCGGATCTTCTCCCACACCGTTCCCAAGTCTGTCGAGCGGAGACGGCAAGGTCGTCAGTGGTCGCATCGAGCCGACCAAGACATTCAGCCTCACGTTCAACGACGCCGGGGCGTTCGTGTATCTCTGCTCGGTCCAGCCAGCGATGGGTGCCACGATCACGGTGAAGTGATGAACTACCTCTAGCGCACGACGCGGAGACGGCGATGCTCGCCCGCGGCCGATAGGCCCGTGACGATCGCGGCGGGCTCGCCGTCGGCCGCAGGAACCGAGTCAACGTCGACGAAGCGCCGCGTGTACAGACGGTGGTACAGGCCGCCGAGCGCGAGGAGCTCGCCGTGCGTGCCTTCCTCGACCATGCGCCCGTGATCGAGCACGAGGATCCGGTCCGCGCGCTCAACCGTCGAGAGGCGGTGCGCGATCACGATCGTCGTGCGCCCGCGCATCAGCCGGTCGAGCGCCTGCTGCACGAGATATTCGCTCTCGTTGTCCAGTGACGACGTCGCCTCATCGAGGAGAAGGATCGGCGCGTCGCGTAGCAACGCGCGCGCGATGGCGACGCGCTGGCGCTGACCGACCGACAGGCGCACGCCGCGCTCGCCAACGATCGTGGCCAGGCCACTGGGGAGGCGCGCGATGAATTCGGTCGCGTTCGCGGACCGCGCGGCCTCGTCGATCTCCGCGTCGGTCGCTTCGAGGCGGCCGTAGCGGATGTTCTCGCGGATCGTGTCCGCGAAGAGGATCGGCTCCTGCGGCACGACGGCGATCTGCTCGCGCAGCGAGCGGATCGTGACGTCGCGCAGGTCGTGACCGTCGACGAGGATCCGCCCGCTCACGGGGTCGTAGAAGCGGCCGACGAGATTCACGAGCGTGGTCTTCCCCGCCCCGGAGGGACCAACGAGAGCGGTCGTCTCGCCGGGCTGGAATGTCGTCGTGACGCCGTCGAGGACTATCGGCTCGGACGCGGCGCCGTACCGGAAGCCGACCTCATCGAAACGGATCTCGCCGCGCACCGGCGGAAGCGGCACCGCGCCTGGGTTGTCCTCGATCTCGGGAGTCGTGTCGAGCAGCGCGAAGATCCGGTCGGCCGCGCCGAACGCCTGCTGCACCTGCGTCCACTGGCTCGCGAGCATGCCGACGGGGCCGGCCACCATGTTCATGTACAGGAGGAACGCCACGAGCATCCCGGCGGTCATCTCCCCCCGCGTGATCTCGTGTCCTCCGTACCAGAGGACGACGATCGACGACATGAAGCCGAGGAACCCGATGATCGGGAACATCGTCGCGGCGATGCGCGAGCGCTCGATCGTCTTGTTGAACGTGAACAGCAGCTTCTCGTGGAAGCGCGCGGCCTCGTATTCCTCTCGCGTGAACGCCTGGACGACACGTACCTCCGCGATCGCCTCCTGCAGCACGCCGACGGCCTCGCCCTGGGCGTCCTGCGCCTCACGCGAGATGTCGCGGATCCGGCGGCCCATGCGCTGTCCGAGGACGGCGATCGGCGGCGCCACGACGAGCGTGAGCAGAGCCAGCCGCCAGTTCATCAGGAAGATCACCGCGACGCCGCCGACGAGGGTGAGGACCTGCCCCAGGACCTGGATGATCGTCTGCGTGATCACGCCGTGAACGAGGGTCGCGTCGCTGGTCACGTGCGACATCAGCTCGCCGGTCTTGCGCCGATTGAAGAAGGACAGCGACATCGACTGCAGGTGGCGGACGATCGCCATGCGCAGATCGAAGATCACCCGCTCACCGGTGTAGGCCATCACGAACTGACGCACGCCATCGATGACAGCGCGCACGAGGAGCACGACGACGAGACCCAGGATCAGAAGATCCAGGAATCCCGCGTCGCGGAGCCCGAGGTCGATCACGGCCTGCACGACCCGCGGCCACACCAAGCCGAGCGCGGTGGAGATGACGAGCAGGACGGCGGCGAGGACCATGTTCCACCGGTAGGGACCGACGTACCGCAGCAGCCGCCGATACATCGTGAGTGACGGCCGCTTTCCCGCCTGACGTCCGCTGGGCCCCCACATGAAGACGTGCATCCCGCCACCGGGGCCGCCCATTCCCATCATTTGCTCCAGCCTAGACGAGCGCGAACCGTAAGAAGTGTCGCGTTCGTCACTTCCCGAGCCAGACCCGCGCGTACGTCTCAACGCCGACCGGATGCGGGACGAGGCCGCGCACCTTCTTCGTCGCGGCGACGAGCGCGTCGGCCTGCACCAGCGGGATGCGCGTCGCGTCCTGCTGGATGATCTTGGACACCTGCTTGTAGAGCTCGGTCCGTTTGCTCGCGTCAGCCTCGTACCGGGCGCGGCGCAGGAGCTCGCGCACGACGTCGCCGGCCCACGCGCCGCCGTCGGGAAAGAACGAATCGGGATCCGCGCTTTCGCCGCCGCCGTCGCCGAGCCAGAGCGGTAGGCGGCCCCCTCGCGCGTCGGCGAGATACGCCGCGGCGTCCTCGGTCCGTACCGTCGCAACGATCCCGATCTTCGCGAGGTCCGCGGCGACGCTCTCGGCGACACGTTTCGGATCCGGGTAGTACGCCCGCCACGCGGGCGGGTACCACAGCTCCGTCGCGAAGGCGCTCGCGACGCCCGCATCCGCGAGGAGGCGCCTCGCGGCCCCCGTGTCGAAGCGGTAGAACTCGAGGACGCTGTCGTCGTACCCGAGCATGCCCGGGGCGAGCAGCTGCGACGCCCGCCGGCCTGCCCCACCGAAGAGCGTGGCCGCAAGGAGCGACTTGTCGATGGCCATCGCGATCGCGCGGCGGACCTCGACCTTGTCGAAGGGTGCGAGCGCGCCGATCGCGAGGTATGTCGCGCTCGCTGCAGGCCGCACGAGGAGCTGCAGGTTCGGGTCGCCCCTCACCGTGGGCAACGCGGCGGGGGTCAGGTCGCGGACCGCATCGAGCCCGCCCGAGCGCAGCTCCGCGATACGCGCCGTCTCATCTCTGAAGACGCGCAGCACGACCCGGTCGGCATGCGGGAGCGGAGGACCGCCGGCCTGGTCCTTCATCCAGTAGCCGGAGTTGCGCTCGAGTGCGATCTGTTGACCGGGCACCCACGCGCCCGGCCGGAATACGAATGGCCCGGTGCCTGCCGCCCCGCGCGACGCAGGCGTCGACCAGCCCGCCACGTCGTCGCGCAACGACTTCGGGCTCACGATCGCGAAGCCTGGCATCGCGAGGTCCGCGAGCAGCGGACCGAACGGCATCTTCGTCGTGATGACCAGAGTCCCGCTGTCCTTGGCCTCCGCCCGCACGATCACCGACGCGTCGTCGAAGCCCTCGAACAGCGCCGCATACGCCCGGTACGAGGGGCCGCCGGCGCCCGTTGGACCGCGCAGCGGATGCGCAGCCTGACGGGCGCGGTCGAAGTTCAGCACGACCGCGGCAGCGTCGAGGTCCGTCCCGTCATGGAACTTCACACCGCGTCGCAGCGCGAAGGTCCACGAGCGGCCGTCAGGCGACACTGACCACGTCTCCGCGAGCTTCGGCACGATCTTGGATCCGCCAGCGTCGTAATCGACGAGCGTCTCGAAGATCTGGCGGGTCACGAGCTGCGTGTTCACGTCGCTCGCGTTCCAGGGATCGAGCGTCGTCGCATCTGCGGTCAGCGCGACACGGAAGCTGCCGCCAGACTCGACGGTGCCGGCGGGCGTCGGCGTCGCGACGCCAGGCGCCGGAGGAGTCTGACAGGCGGAGAGCGCGACGAGGGCGGCGAGGACGAGGCGCACGTGCATAGCGCCTCCTAGTTGATCACTTCTCCGCTTTGAGGCGCGGGTCGAGCGCGTCGCGCAGCCCGTCGCCGATGAGGTAGAGGCATAGCACGGTCAAGAAGATAGTCGCGCCAGGAGGCACAACGAGCCACGGAGCGCGATTGAAGTATGAGGACGCATTCGTGAGCATGTTCCCCCAGCTTGGCGTCGGCGGAATGATGCCGAGCCCCAGGTAACTGAGGGCCGACTCAACCAGGATGATCGAGCCAACGTCGATCGCGGTGAGGACAAAGATCAAAGGAAGTACGTTCGGCAGGATGTGGCGGAGCATGATCCGCCAGCCCGACGCGCCAACGGTGACGGCGGCGACCACGAACTCGCGCTCGCGGAGCGCAAAGGTCTGGCCGCGAACGAAATTCGTGATGCCGGTCCAAAAGAGAGCGCCGATGACGATCGTGAGGGTGAGCGGCCCCGGCGTGAACAGCGCCGAGAAGATGATCAACAGGAATATCGCCGGCACCGAGTTGAGCGTGGTGATGAACCACGTGACTACGTCGTCGATACGTCCGCGCTTGTAGCCGGAGACCAGGCCGAGCAGGACGCCGATCGTGAGTTGAATGGCGGCCGCCATGAACCCGACGAAAAGAGAGACCTGGCCGCCGTAGAAGAGCCGCACGGCCTGACTACGCCCCACCTCGTCGGAGCCGAACACGTAACCGGGTGGATCGAGCGTCGGCGCGGCGTACGCGTGGAGCAGATCCTGGCTCTCGAAGGACATCTGGAAGACGTACTGCGCCAACAGCGGCGCAGCTAGTGACAGTAGGATCAGCACGACCAGCACAGCCGTCGAGGCCACGGTGAGGCGGTCGCGGCGCAGTCTGTACCAGGCGTTGGACCACAGTCCAGCGGATGCGCGCCGCTCCGGGACCTCCCTGGCGACGACCGATCCGACGGTCGTTTGCGTCGTAGCCACTACTTCACTTTGATCCGTGGATCGACGACGGCGTACATGACATCGCGGAGAAGGTAACTCAGCACCAGCAATGTGCTCGCCACCATGACACCAGCCATGATCACCGGGTAGTCTTTACTTCGCGCTGCCGCGTACGTGAACTGTCCGACACCCGGCCAGGTGAAGATCTGCTCCACGACGAGCGCGCCTGACACGAGCGCCGCAAGTAGGCCGCCCAGCGCGGTGACCATGGGTATGAGCGCATTGCGAAGAGCATGCACGTAGACGACAGTCCGTTCGGACAGTCCCTTTGCGTGCGCCGTCCGCACGTAGTCTTGATTGATGACGTCGAGCGTCTCCGTCCGCAGGTATCGCGAGTAATTCGCGATGCCCGCGAGTGCGAGCACGAACGCGGGCATGATGATGTGTTTTATGCGGTCCGGGATGTCCCACACATCATGGCCGACGGTGAGCACGCCCTGGCTCGGCATGAGCCGGAACGTCACCGAGAACACGATGATCATGAGCAGGCCGAGCCAGAAGGTCGGCACGGCGTGGCCGACGACGCCGAAGACGCGGATGACGTTGTCGACCCACGTGCCGCGCTTGAGGGCCGCGATCACGCCCAGCGGCACTCCGATCGCGAGCTGGAGTACGAGAGCGGCGACCGCAAGTTGCAGCGTCGCGGGAAGTCGCTCTAAGAGCAACGGGAGCGCCGGGCGGTTGTACTGGAGCGACTTGCCAAAGTCGCCCTGCAAGACCTGAAGGAGCCAGCTGACGTATTGCTCGTAGAGCGGCTTGTTCAGGCCGTAATGCTCGCGGAGCCCCTGGATGTCTTCTTCGGTGATGTTGAGCGCGCCAAAGGTGTACAGGCGGACGGGATCGCCCGGTGAGAGCCGCGTAATCAGAAAGACGATGATCGAGATCCCCAGCAGTGTGGGGATCGCATAGATCAGGCGCCGGATGACGTAGGTGCGCACTCGCGACGGCCCTCCACGCGATCGGGCGGCGGCGATCTCGCCGCCGCCCGATCAGGTCTCAGCTTGCCGCTACTTCTTGATCCACCACTTCTCGATGTTCCAGTCCGCGTTCGGGCTGAAGGAACCGGGATCGATGCCGCGGATGTTGGATGCCGTCGCGAGGATGCGGTTCTGCGCGAAGCCGAACATGTACGGCGCGTCATCGTTCAGGATCTTGTTCATCTCCTGGTAGACCTTCTGACGTCCCGCCTGCGAGCAGTCGGGGCCGTTGCGACCCGTCTCGATGAGCTTGTCGACCTGCGGGTTGCTGTAGCCGACGAAGTTGTTGCCGGCCTTGGTCGGGCTGGCGACGTTGCTCGAGTGCCAGATCGTGAACGGATCGGGGTCCGCGCTTAGCTGCCAGCCGATGATGACGGCCTCGACCTCGGGAGAACCTCCGGTCAGCTTCGGCACCAGTGACTCAAAGGCCTCGAGCTTCGGAGTGATCTTCACGCCTACTTGCTTGTACTGCTCGACGGCCACCTGCAGGAAGGTCTCGCGCGTCTTGTTCCCCTGGTTGGTGACGATGGTGATGGCCAGCGGCTTGCCGTCCTTGGCGTAATAGCCGTCGGCGCCCTTGGCGTAGCCGGCCTGCTTGAACAGGTCCTCGGCCTTGGTCTTGTCGTACGCGTACGGGTTGAGGCCCACGCCGGCCGCCCACGAGACGGTCGGGTGGTGCGCGAGCTGCTTGACGCCTTCGCCGAAGAGGACGGCCTTGACGACTTCATCGGTGTTGATGCCGTACATCAGGCCCTGGCGGATTCGCTTGTCGCCGAGGAACGCGACGTTCGGATTGTTCGTCCGCCAACCGATGTAGACGTATCCGTTGTCCGCCCACTTGTAGAGCTTGACGTTGTCGGCCTTCGACAGGTCAGCGACGTCGACCGGCTGGGCGAGCGTCATCGTCAGCTCGCCGGTCTTCATCTGCGCGGCTGCGACCGTCGAGTCGGCGACCACCTTCTGGACGTACTCCTCGATCAGCGGTGCGCCCTTGAAGTACGTGTCATTCCTGGTGAGGATGACCTGGTCGCCCTTGCGCCATTCCTTGAACTTGAACGGGCCGCTCGCGACGGGCGGCGCGTTGTTCTCGGGGGCGTCGTCGACGACCTTGTTGATGTCGGCGTCGTCGGTGTACTTGCCAAAGATGTGCTCCGGCATCGGCGCCGAGCCGAATACGCTGATGAGCGCCGGGCAGAAGATCCTGGTGAACTTCACCGTGAACTTCTTCGGGTCGGTCTTGTCCACCACGATCCCGGAGATGCTCGTCGCCTTGCCGGTGGAGTAATCCTGGTATCCCTCGATGTCGTTGAAGGTGCTCTTGTTCGGGGTCACCTTGCTGCGGCCCTGCATCTTCACGCGCGCGAGGAAGTCATTGCCGGTGATG
>DATDEH010000086.1 GCA_036523395.1 Candidatus Limnocylindria bacterium
CGCCGTACATGGGCAAGGGCCGGACGCTCCTCGTCGCGCACGCGTTCTCGGTCCACTTCGGCGAGGTGAAGCCGCATGCCGAGGCCGACGTCGTGATGATCGCGCCGAAAGCGCCGGGCCACCGCATGCGCGAGGTCTTCAAGGAAGGCAAGGGCGTGCCGGCGCTCCTCGCCGTGTATCAGGACGTTTCCGGCAAGGCCGAGCAGACCGCCCTCGCGTACGCGCAGGGCGTCGGCGCGACGCGCGCCGGTGTCATCGCGACGACGTTCGCGGAGGAGGTGGAGACCGACTGGTTCGGCGAGCAGGTCATCCTCTGCGGCGGCATCAGCGAGCTCATGAAGGCGAGCTTTGACACGCTCGTGGACGCCGGGTACCAGCCCGAGGTCGCGTACTTCGAGTGCGTGAACGAGATGAAGCTCATCGTCGACCTCATCTACGAAGGCGGGCTCTCGTACATGCGGTACTCCGTGTCCGACACCGCCGAGTTCGGCGACTACACCGTCGGGCCGCGGATCATCGACGCGCGCGTGCGCGCCGAGATGAAGAAGGTGCTCAGCGACATCCGCGACGGCACGCACGCGAAGAAGTGGATCGCGGAGTACCGCAGCGGCGCCAAGAACCTGTACGCGCAGCGCGCCAAGGAGCAGGAGCAGCCGCTCGAGCAGGTCGGGCGTCGCCTGCGCCAGATGATGCCTTGGCTTCCAAAGCGCGAAGTACCAGGGCGCGCAGCCGCGCGTCCAGAGCCGGCGCGACCGCCGGAGCCCGTCGCGGCCGCGGACTAAGCGGATCAAGAGGGGGAACGAGATGCGACAGATCGAGATCTTCGACACGACCCTGCGCGATGGTGAGCAGGCGCCCGGTGCGGCCCTTACCGCCGCAGCGAAGCTCGAGGTCGCACGCGCCCTCGCGGACCTCGGCGTGGACACGATCGAGGCCGGGTTCCCCGCGGCATCCGACGGCGAGGCTGCCGCGGTGCGGCAGATCGCCCAGGACGTCACCGGGGTCACGATGGCCGCACTCGCGCGAGCGACCGACGCCGATGTCGACGCCGCGGCCAGGGCGCTCGCGCCGGCGCAGCGCAAGCGCATCCACGTGTTCATCGGGACGTCCGACATCCACCTCGAGCGCAAGCTCCGCATCACGCCGCATGAGTGCCTGCTGCGCGTCGAGCGCGCGGTCCGGCGTGCGATGGAACATGCCGATGAGATCGAGTTCTCCGCCGAGGACGCGACGCGGACGGACATCCACTTCCTCGGCACCGTCTATCAAGTCGCGGCCGCCGCGGGTGCGCGGATCATGAACATCCCCGACACCGTCGGGTATGCGCAGCCGGACGAGTTCGCGCGCACGGTGCTCGCGATCCGCGGCGCGCTCACCGCCTACAACGGCGGCATCCGCGTTTCGGTCCATTGCCACAACGACCTCGGGCTCGCGGTCGCGAACACGCTCGCCGCGATCGAGGTCGGCGCGTCGCAGGCGCACGTCACGATGAACGGCATCGGCGAGCGTGGCGGCAACGCCTCGCTCGAGGAGACCGTCATGGCGCTCCGCTGCCGTGCCGATTGGTATGGCGCGGACACGCGTGTGCGGACGGAGCGGATCGTTCCCACGAGCCGCTTGGTGTCCGAGCGGACCGGGATTCTCGTCCAGCCGAACAAGGCCGTCGTCGGGGCGAACGCGTTCGCGCACGCATCGGGGATCCACCAGGACGGCGTGATCAAGGACCCGCGGACCTACGAGATCATGACCCCGGAGTCGGTCGGCTGGGAGGCGCGACGGATCGTCGTCTCGAAGCTCTCCGGGCGCGCCGGTCTCGCGGCGCGGCTCGCCGAGCTCGGCGTCCCGCTGCACGGCGAGGAGCTCGACAACGCGTACCGCCTCGCGATGCGTCGCGCCGACGAGGT
>DATDEH010000087.1 GCA_036523395.1 Candidatus Limnocylindria bacterium
CGAGGCGACCGTCGGCCCTGAACATCACCGGCTCGAGCGCATCGAAGATGATGCGACCGTCGAGCGCATCTCGGCGACGCTGCGAGACAAGCGCGTGTACATCGCGGACGGGCATCACCGGTACGAGACCGCGCTCAACTATCTCGCCGAGTACCGGGGCGTCGGTCCGAACGCTCCCGAGCGCTACACGCTCGCCTTTCTCTGCGCGCTCGACGATCCGGGCCTGAGCATCTTCGCGACGCATCGCATCGTGCGCGGAGCGGAGGTAGCTCTCGAGTCGGCGATCGCGCGGTCGTTCGACGTCAGCGAGATCGACCGCGGCGCCCTCGGCGACATACAGCCCGGCATCGTTGTCGCGCACGGCGGCAGGTTCCGCGCTCTAGAGCTGCGCGCGGGCACGGACGTGTCAGGGCTTCCCGGCGCGTGGCGGACGCTGCCCGTCGCGCTCGCGGAGGAATTCCTCGTGAAGCCCGCGCGCGAGGCCAGCGCGGAGATCACGTACGAGCACGACACCGAGCGGGCGATCGCCGCCGGCACCGCGATCCTGCTGCGCGCGGTCGACCCCCTGATCCTGCAGCGCGTGGCGGACGCTGGCGAGAAGATGCCGCAGAAGACGACCTACTTCTATCCGAAGGTCCCGGCCGGCCTGGTGGTGAGGACGCTGGACCTGTAGCGCGTCAGCGGTACGCGAAACGCGGACGGCCGATGTCCGCGATGAAGCTCAGCAGCGCGAAGAATGTGACCAGTACGAGCGCACTCGCAGTGAGCGCCGCCGCGTCGCGATTCGCGATGGATTGGAGCGCGACATAGCCGATGCCGTTCCAGTTGAAGATGTACTCGACGATCGGCAAGCTGGCGATCGAGACGCGGAGGCCCGAACCCAGACCCTCAAAGACCACGGGCAGCGCATGTGGCAGAACGTGAACGCGCACGATCCAGCTCTGGAACAGACCCTTCGCGTTAGCCGTGGTGACGAACTCAGCCTCCATCACGTCACTTACGCGTGTCGCGGTGAGCTGGGCCGTGATCGCGACCGCCGGGACCGCGACCGCCAGGAGCGGAAGGACGATGTGCTCGTCGTAGCCGAATCCATACACCGGTAGAAAGCGAGTGCCGGTGGTCGGGTTCGCGCCGAACACGATCACCGCGATCTGCAGGAAGTACGCGACGAAGAACGAGGGGACCGCGGCGGTGAGCCCCGTCGCGGCCAGCAACGCGCCGCTGGCGAGAGCGCGGCGCCGCACGATCGCCGCGAGAACACCAAGAAACACTCCCAGCGTGAGGGCGATCATCGCGGCGCCGACGAGGAGCACGAGGCTGCGCAGCGCCGCCTCCGCGATGAGGGCCGGCAGCGACTGCTCGTAAAGGACCGTGAGCGACTCGCCGCAGCTCCGCGTGAAACCGGGTCGACAGCCCGACCCTGGCCCCAAGCGCATGTCATACGCGGCGTATTGCGTCATGGCGCGCGGCACGATCACGGCGAAGATCGCCCACAGCACTAGCGCCACTGCCGGGATGCGCGCGGCGCGGGCAGCGATGGTCATCGGCGCAGCTCCGGCGCACCCTGCGCGTCACGGCCGGCGACGTATCCGAGCAGCGCGGCGGCATCGGCGCGGAGGTCACCCGAGGCGCCGCTTCCGAGAACGACGACCGAGCGCGACCTCGGGAACGCTTGGATCCCGGGCCAGATGAAGTCGTCGCCCGCGGGGCCGCGCGTGACCTGAGCGCGCGCACCGGAGCGCTCCGCGTACTCGTCGAACGCTGGGATCAGATCCGACGAGTTCGTATCGAACCGGAGAGCTTCGCCTTCGAGATCATCGAGTACCACGATGAGATCCCAACTCGTGCGGCCGAGACGCTCGGCCACCTGCCGAGCATTGCCGGGCGCGTCGGCTGTGCGATCGAACACGACGAACGCGACTTCCTCGCCCGTCCGGTACGCAAGTGCCCGGATGGTGCTCGCCAGCGCGTCCAAGGCAGGACGCGAGCTGCGACGCGTCCCCGGAGTGACGGCCCACACCAGGATGCGCGGCGCGTCGCCGGTCGTGCCGACGAGGCTCCGCGGCGTCGCGGCCACACGCTCCACGGGCAGCTCGAGGTGCGCTGTCACACCAAGGTCGCGCGCGAGCGTGTGCTGGAAGATCGCGTCATCGCTCTCCACGATCCCGGTCTGGGTCGACGCCGGCACTCCGACAACTGCGTTGTGCTGCATCCCGTCCCAGATCGCCGTCGGCGACAGGCCGAGAGGGCCCAGAATCCGCTCGGCCGCGCGCAGGCTCAGGACGATCACCGGTGGTCTGTCGGCCCGTTCGATCGGCGCGGACTCGCCGAGACGCTTGTAGGGATTGAGCCTCCCCACGTTGGTCGTCGTCTGCGGCATCGTCGGCAGAAATGGGTCGATGTAAAGCACCGCACGAGCCCCGCGCTTCAGAGCGTTCGTCACCGCAGTCTCGAAGTCCTGCGTCACGGTCGAGAAGCGGGACCCCGTTCTGATGGTCGGAGTCTTGAAGAGGACCGCGATGCTGCCGCGCACGTCGACGGTCTTGTAATCGTCGGGCCACTCCTCGATGACCTTGCCGAAGCTGGGCCCGCTGAAGATCTGGGTCGCGACTGCCGGATGATCAGAGGGTGATATGCCCCAACCGGCGAAGACCAGCGGTGCGTCGAACACGCCGCCGCCCGATGCGAAGTACAGAACGGGAAGGAAGTCGGTCGGGGCGTCGGACTCTTCGCTCAGAACTCCGGCGCGCGGCACGCTGATGCTGGCGGGCCCCGTCTGCGCCAGCATGCTGATCTGCCGCTCAACCAAGTAGCTCGATCCGATCGGGCGCAGCCCGCTATCCGCGAACACGCGCTCTATCGGCGCTCCGATGGTCACGCGGGCGCGCGCCGCATCGGCCCACTCGCGTGCCTCGGCGTAGCGCTCCGGGACGAGCAGCAAGGCGACGACGCCGGCGGTGCACAGCAGCAGGATGGCCGTGGCACTTCTTGAGCGCAGGTCGTAGAGCGCGTTCCGGCGCTGGTATTGCCGAGCGATGCCGAGGCCGATCGCGGAGATACCCATCGCCGCCAAGGCGAACGCCACGCCCGGAACGAGGATGACCCACCGCGTCGTCCACAGGTTCTCAAGACTGCGGCTATTCGCGAGGATGCCGCCCCACTCTGGGATCCTCGAGGTGAACTGACCCGACAGGAGCCGGGTCGCGCCGACCGTGTAGCCGAGGACGCCGAGCTCCGCCACGGCGACGAGTGATGCGACCGACTGCTGCGCGGTGGAAACTGCGAGCATCGGGACCAGATGCGGCAGATGGTGCCGAGCGAAGAGCGGCGCACGACGCACGCCGAGCGCGAGCGCGCTCTCGCTGAACTGCGAACGCGCGAGGCGGTCGAGCTCGGCGCGTGCGATCCGGTACGGACCCGCCCAACCGGTGATCAGCAACGCACCGATGAAGGTGTAGAGCTGTGGATCGCTGCGTACGACGACGAGGACGACGAGAAGAGCAACGAGCGTGGCGGGAACAGCTGACGCGATCTCGGCGAGCGAATCCGCCACGGTGCGCATCGGGCGCCACCAGCTCGCGACCATCGCGATGGCGAGTCCGAACGCGACACGCGCGACGCCCGCCGCCGTGGCGATGACGAGGGTCGCTCGCGCGCCGGCGAGCACGACGCTGAAGAGGTCGCGGCCCAGGCCATCGGAACCGAGGGGATAGACCTCGCCGGGCGCGTACGGCGGCCGCAGCGGAGGTCGACTCAGGACCATGTAGATCGTCTCGTAAGGCGCGATGCGTTCGCCGAAGAGCGCGACGAAGAGCAGCACGAAGAACGCGAACAGACCGATGGCGAACCATGGATCGATACGGCGCATTCCATATGACCCTACCGGCTAGCATGGCAGGATGGTCAGAAATGGCCGAAGTTCCGATCGCGTTCCCCAACGACGAGACGACGGCGGAGGTCATTGCGTCCCGGCTGCGTGCTGCTGGTATCACGGCGCGCGTCGATCGCGGGCTTTTCGGATCTGGACAGGTGTCAGCGCGTGGCCAGATGACCGTCTTCGTCGATGAGGGTGATGCGGAACATGCGCGCAAGCTTGTCGGAAAGGCTGTGCGCAAGAGCGCTCACTCTCTGGCGATCCTGCGACTCGGGATCGCTCTCGCGCTCGGTGCGCTCGCCGTGGGGATTGTCGCGATCGCGGCGGCGGTCGCCGCTCGGTAGCGCGTTTCGCTACGCGGCCCGACCCAGCGTCCGATAGCGCAGAAGTGCTTCCCGGGCTTGCGCGCGTTTTACCGGACTAAGCCAACGCCAGAGCATCGCGGTCGCGAACTGCACTTCTTCGAACGCGCTTGTGCGCCACACGTATTGAGGCAGCTTCGACCATGGGCTCTGCAAGACGCGCGGCCCGTACAAGCTGCCAACTCCAAGCGCCAGACGGACTCGGGTCAGCGTCGGCGGCACCGATATCGTCGCTGCCTGAGCAATGGACATTTCGAGAGTCCGCCTACCCACTGATCCGTTTGCACCGACGTAGCCCTCGCCGTCAAAGAAACCTGCGACCCAGGCCAGTTCCGTGTCTGGTTCGGTTGACGATGAACTCGAGCATTCGGGTGGCATCAGCCTGCCACATGCCTCGGTGGATCGCTGAAGCTGAATTCGCTTCGCGTCGCTTAACCACGGCCACAGCAATGTCATGACCTCATCGAAAGCTGAGTGCTTCTTTGTCGACCAATGGAAGAGTCGATCTCGGTAAGGACCGGTTATGTTGCCGCGATCGCCAACCGCTCGTTTGAATCTCACAAGCGCATCAGGAATCTCGTCCCGCCCGGCTTGGTAGACCACCATCTGGCGTTCTCGACTCGGCCGGTCGCGACGTTGAGAGGAGCAGGCCGATCCTTCTCCGTCAAAGAATCCCGCAGCCCAAGCTAACTCGTGAGCGTTTACCACCAGAGAACGTTCGGCACCGTCTTGCGGGGAGGGCGGGATTCGAACCCGCGGAACCGGAAGATACCGGTTCGGAGGTTTAGCAAACCTCTGCACTCGACCAACTATGCGACCTCCCCGGAGGTCAGATCGATGCGGCAAGTCTATCCGCCCACGAGGTGACTACGTTCGCTGGCTAGCCGGCGGTTGCGAAACCGCCTCGCGCGCCCACCGCTACTGGTGCGGCCGCACCTCGGCCCCCGGCGGTGAGCCTTCTGGCGCCAGCCCTGCGGGTGTGCGTGCGCTGTCGAGCACGAGCGCGCCAAAGGCGATACCGAGCACGACGACGGCAACGATCGGCGCGATGGCGCGGGCACGCGTGCTCACAATCGGTAACAACGTGCGGCGCGCCGAGGCGTTCCGGCCTGCTCGCTAGCATCGCCTCATGTCCGACGATCGCATCCTGGCGATCGACATCGGCGCGGGCACGATGGACGTGCTTCTCTACGACCCCGCGCAGCCGATGGAGAACGCCGTCCAGCTCGTGCTCCCCTCCGCGACCGCGATCGCCGGGAGGAAGATCGCCGCCGCGCGCGAGGCCGGGCGCGATGTCTTCCTCCACGGCAACCTTATGGGCGGGTATCACACGACGAACGCCGTGTGGCGCCATCTCGAGGCCGGCCTCCGCGTCTATGCGACCGAGCGCGCCGCTGGAACGGTCCACGACGACCTCGATATCCTGCGCGGCCGCGGCATCGTGATCACAGACAGCGCTCCGCGCGGTGCGGTACCGATCGAGCTGCGCGACCTCGACCTCGGTCGCCTCGCGGGCGCGCTCGCGCCGTACGACGTCACGCTGCCGCCGACCGTCGCGGTCGCGGCACAGGATCACGGCTTTTCGCCGAAGCACTCGAATCGCCTCTTCCGCTTCGAGCACTGGCGTCGTCTGCTGACGCCGGGCAGCACGCTCGCGGATCACTTCTGGCGCGAGCCGCCGGATTACATGACGCGTCTGCGCGCCATACAGGCTGACGCTCCGGGCGCGATCGTCGCCGACACTGGACCCGCGGCCGTGCTCGGCGCGCTCGACGACGAGCTCGTCGGCCAGGCATCGCAGCTCGGCGCGTGCATCGTCAACGTCGGGAACCAGCACACCCTCGGGCTTCTCGTCCGCGGCGAGGAACTGTTCGGCGTGATGGAGCACCACACCGAATCGATGGACACCAAGAAGCTCGACCGCCTCATCGCGCGACTCGTCACCGGCACGATCACGCATGACGAGGTCTTCAATGACGACGGCCATGGCGCGCTCGTGCTGGACGACCGCTACCGCTCGGCCGGACCGTTCTCATTCGTCGCCGTCACCGGGCCGAACCGCGCGATGGCCGCGCCCCTCGGGTGGTACTTCGCCGCGCCGCACGGCGCGATGATGCTGTGCGGGTGTTTCGGCCTTGTCCGCGGCGTGCGCTCCCTCCCCCAGCACCCGGCGTAGCGGCAGGGCGTTTGCCGGTGTGTGACGAAGGTCACGCTTCCACCCGGCTTGACATGTGACCTAATGGTCACATATCGTCTCGCCCAGATTGGATGAGGTGTTCCAGGCGCTCGCAGACCCAACACGGCGGGGGATCCTCGACCGGCTCTTCTCGAACGAGGGGCAGTCGGTGAACGAGCTCGCCGCCGCGTTCGCGGACGACATGACGCGGTTCGGGGTGATGAAGCATCTCGGCGTGCTCGAGAACGCCGGGCTCATCGTCACCCGTCGCGTCGGTCGCGAGAAGCACTGCTACCTCAATCCGGTGCCCATCAAACAGATCCACGATCGGTGGATCGGCAAGTACGCGGAGCGTCGCACCACGGCGCTCATGGCGATCAAACGTCACGCAGAGGAGAAAAGAAGTGTTGGAGCAGGCCGTCGTGACTGAGAAGCCCGTCCATGTCGAACAGATCTTCATCAACGCCACGCCGGAGCAGGTGTGGGACGCGATCACCGACCCGGAGTTCACGTCGCAGTTCTTCTACAACGGTCGCGTGAAGTCGAACTTCACGAAGGGCGCGAGCCTGACGTACATCGATCAGCGCGACGGCTCGATCCAGATCGAGGGCATCGTCGTTGAAGCCGAGGCGCCGCGCCGGCTCGTTCTCGATGAGAAATACGTCTGGGCGCCGGACGTCGCGGCCGATCCAGTGCACCGCGAGGTCTGGGAGATCGAGCCTGTCGGGAAGGTGTGCAAGCTGACGGTCTCCATCTACGAGGTCGCGCTCGACTGCGCGACGATGCGGAGCATCGTCGGCGGACTGCCCTTCATCGTCTCGGGCCTTAAGACGCTGCTCGAGACCGGGAAGCCGCTGCCCTCTTCGCGCTGATCGCGAGATCCGAACGGACCGGGCCCGACGCGGGCCCGGTCCGTTTCTTGGGCGAGTTCCTGCGTTTGTCCGAAAGGTGCCGGACGGTCTAGATCACTTGGGAAGGAACTGGCGTAGCCACGGGTCCGCGAAGTAGATGGCGAACGCGATCGTCGCGGCCCAGAGCGGCATGCTCACGTCCTTGCTCTTGCCGCTCGCGACCTTAAGGAGCGAGTAGGCGATGAAGCCGGCGCCGACGCCGTTCGTGATCGAGTACGTGAGAGGCATCACGAAGATCGTCAACAGCGCGGCGAATCCGGTCGCGAAGTCGATGTTCCCGACCTTGTTGAGGTCAAGGATCGGCCTGAACATGAACCAACCCACGAGCATCAGGACGCCCGCGGTCGCCTGCGGCGGCACGATGCCGGCGATCGGCGCGAGGAAGACGGACACGAGGAAGAGCGCGGCGGTCACGAGGCTCGCGAGCCCGGTCTTGGCGCCTTCGGCGACGCCCGCGCCCGACTCGATGTACGTCGTGTTGCTCGAGGTGCCGAAGATGCCGCCGAACAGCGCGCCCAGGGAGTCGACCCAGAAGACGCGGTCGGCGCGCTCGATCGTGCCATCCTTCTTGAGCCAGCCACCCTGCGAAGCGACGGAAACGACTGTGCCGGCGGTGTCGAAGAAGTCGGACAGCATCAGCGCGAAGATGGTGAGGACTGCCACGAAGAAGCCCAACCTGAACACCTCGAGGAGTGCGAAGCCGTTCGCCCCGCTCGTGAAGACCGCGCCGATCGTGGAGAAGTCCGGCGTGGCGAGCAGCGTCTGAGGCATGACAGCGACACCTGGGAGGCCACCGTATGTGGTTCCCGCGGTGGCAGCGTTGACGACGATGCCGATCACAGTGGCGCCGATGATCCCGAGGATCAGCGCGCCCTTGACATTGCGTGAGTACAAGAACGCCGTCAGCAGCAGGCCACCGATGGTGACGATCGCGGTGCCGCTGTTCAGGTTGCCGAGTGCGACCGGGTCCGACGGATTGCCCGTCCCGATCGCGAGTCCACCGTTGAAGAATCCGATCGCGAAGATGAAGGCGCCGATACCGGCGCCGATGCTGAGCTTGATCGGGACCGGCACGGCATCGAGCAACGTGCGCCGGACGCCGAGCGCCATCGCGATGCAGATCGCGAGACCTTCGAGCGCGACGACGCCCATCGCGCCTTGCCACGAGAGGCCGGCGCCCTTGACCAGACCGAATGCCACGACCGCGTTGATCCCAAGACCCGCTGCGCCGGCGTATGGATAGTTCGCGTAAAGCGCCATACCGGCTGTGAAGAGTGCGGCCATGAGCGCTGTCGCCGCGACGATTGCCGGAAAAGGAATGCCCGCGCTCGAAAGGATCACGGCGTTCACGACGAGGATGTAGGACATGACGAGGTAGTTCGTGACGCCACCTCGGATCTCCGTGGCGATCGTGGACCCGGACGCGCGGACTTTGAATTGCCGCTCGATCCAGTCCTGGCCGCCTGACGCGGCGGCCGCACGTGCTGTCATGTAATTCCCTCCCTTGATCCGCTGATGCTGCGCGTGTGCTGGCGGACGCACCTCCTCAGTGCATTCGCTCACATCGGCGTGTGTGTTGTGCCGTCAAATCGGGAGGAAGCGGACGGCTTGGGTACCGCGGCGGATTCTACGGAGCCGCCGTGCGCCCGTCCATGCTGTAACGGGACGCGCCCGCGAGGGCGCCCTCTGCTTCCTTGGCGAGACGCGCGACCAGCGCGCCGGCAGGTTCGATCGAGTCGACCAGCCCCGCATCCTGCCCGATCAACAGGCTGCCGTGTTCGGCGTCGCCAGCTGCACGCGCGGTGGCCAGCCCCTTTCGCACTTCGTCACGTCGGCGCCGGAGCTCGCCCTCCCGACCGGACCACTCCTTGATGAACGCGTTCGAGCGGACTCGCGCGTACGCGCCCGGCCAGATCCGGCCCGACGCGATGTCGGGGATCTCGCTGAGCACGGTGTCATGTCCGTCGCTCGCGACGATGGCCTGTTTGTATCCGGTGGGGAGTGGCGACTCGTTCGTCGCGAGGAAGCGTGTGCCGAGGAGCACGCCTTCCGCGCCGAGCATGAGCGCCGCGGCGATACCCTCGCCGTCAGCGATCCCGCCGGCGGCGAGCACGGGGATGGGCGCGACCGCGCGCACAACGATCCGTGTCAGGGGAAAGGTGGCCATCAGTCCGACGTGGCCGCCGCCCTCGGTCCCCTGAGCGACGATGATGTCCGCTCCGGCCTCCGCGCCGCGCCTCGCCTCATCAGCTCGGTCGACCTGATGCATCCAAAGCGCACCAGCTGCGTGCGCCCGCCGGGCGACCGAGCGAAGATCCGTTTCCGCCTTCGGCCAGGCCGTCGCGAGGACCCGTGGTCGCAGCGCAAGGATCGTGTCGATGTCAGCGTCGGAGCACACGAACAGGAGGAGATTCAATCCGAATGGCGCGTCGGTGAGCGAACGGATCCGTTCTACAGCGGTCCGGATCTCATCCTTCTCGACGGCGACGCCACCCACGTTCGGCGAAGCGCCATGAATACCGAGCGCGCCAGCGTTGCTGACCGCTGCGACGAGCTCGGCCGACGTCGCTCCGGACATGCCGCCGAGCACGATGGGATGCGCGATCCCCAGCAACCCGGTGAGACGCGTCTTTATCACCGCGCGAGGAAACTACATCAGTTGCAGATGTCGCTGTTCGGCTGCTCCGGATACTTCAGCTTCCACTTGCCCATCGGCGTTGACGCACACGCCCATCCCCTTCGTGGTCTGGCTCTCAACCGGCCCTTACCGGCACATCAAGAGCGTTGACGAGCCCCTTCATGAGCGCGGACGGCTCAAGGCCGAGTTGGGCCCGAAGGAGCTCGCGGTAGTGGCGGTACCTGGCGGAGCGCCTCTGAGCGATTTCCCTCGGCAAGATGCACCGAGATAACAGCGCGGTGGGCGCTTTCACGGAGCGGCTCGCTCCGGAGGGCGGCCAGCGCGACCTCCATTGCATCCGCGTACCGACCGACCGTGACAAGCCGCTGGGTGAGTACCTCCAAGGCGTGAAGGCGCAGCTGGCGCAGCCGCTCCCGCTCGAGAAGGACCCACTCGTCACACCAGTCGGCCAGAAGCTCACCTCCGGTCAACGCATGCCGCACGTCGTCGTCGTCGATCTCGTGCGTCGCATCGCCCACCCAGCGCGCCCACAGGATCGCCTCTCGTTCGAGTCGAGCCAGAGCGCACCGGCGACATGGTTGCGGCGGACCGGTTGTTCGTGAAGCGCGAGGAACGCTAGAACGCGTTGAGCCGGCGTCGCGAGATCGATGTTTTCCCCATTGCGGCTGAGCTCGAACGCGCCGGACAGGGAGACGCGGATCTCTGCTCGCTGCGGAACCAGCATGACCACACGAACCCCTTCCCCACTCGTCGGTCCGCTCCGAGCGCGGCAGAGTATCTGCTCAGACGGCACGGCACCTTCTGCCACGCGCTGTGCGCACGTTTGGTAAAGAGGACAACCATCGTTCCTCTTGGATACCCTTGGCCGCCGAAAGAGAGGCAGCAGGACGATGGCTGACGACCGCTCCTACATAGCCGCGAACACCCGCGAGCGCGAGCGTCTGCGCGCGCTCATCGAGCGACTCGACGACGACGCGCTCACCGCTCCGGTGAACGAGTACTGGACCGTCGCCGGCGTGCTCGGTCATATCGCGTACTGGGACATCCGCGTCCTGGTCCTCGCCGAGAAGATCGATCGCGGCCAGCCGTGGGCGCCGGGCGATGCCGAACCCGACGGCGACTGGCTCAACGACTCGACCCGTCCGCTGATCCACGCGATCGCGCCGCGGGAGGCCGCGCGGCTGGCCCTGCGGATCGCCGAGCAGACGGACGCGCTCGTGGCGAAGCTGCCCCTGGACCGGCTCTGGCCGCGCGATCCCACCAGCCCGATCTTCGCGGGTCGCGGCGAACATCGCGGCGAGCACCTCGACGAGATCGAGGCAGCACTTACGCGGCGCACTCAGGCGCGCTCATGAACGAGGAATCGATCGCCGCCTGGATCATCGGTGCCTTCGATCGCGTCCAGCACCTCGTGAATGACGGCACGACGTTCTTCTCTTTCGACCCCGAGCACATGCACCCGTTCGCGACGCTCGTCACGAACGACCTCAACGACAGCGCGTCTGACCTGGACCGACCCGGCGTATATCGCCTCAACATCGGCGTCCGGAAGGAGGCATGGGTGGGAATGTTCGGGCAGCCCACCAAAGGGCACGCCGGGGACCATGGGCTCGGCTAGGGGAGCCCGGCGGATTGGGACTTCACGGCGCTCGACACCCTGATGCCGCATCCGGTGTACGGGCGGATGCACTGGATCTGCGTATTGAATCCGAGCGAGGCGACCTTCGAGAAGATCAAGCCGCTTCTCGCGCAGGCCTACGAGATCGACGTGGTCCGTCCGCAGAAGAAGCAGTCGCGCACCGCGAGCGTATCGACGGAGGCGTGACGCGCGGCCACCTGCGGAGGGGGTGGGATTCGAACCCACGGAAGCCTTGCGACTTCAGCGGTTTTCAAGACCGCCGCATTCGACCGCTCTGCCACCCCTCCGAGGCAATAAACACGCCGGTTTGCGCGTGATGCGGGATGCACGCGGTGCGGAGTGACAGCAATTGTGACAGCAGTTGGGGCGTCGATACGACGAAATGCTGTGCCGGCAACGAACACGTGAGCGCGCTCTAGAGATCTGGGTCGGTAAGCCTGCCGTTCTTTGATAGGTTCGGGTCGGTGCATGCGGCAAGGTTGAAACAGCAGGGCCGTCGCTTCCCGCTTTGCATTTTCGAGATACTCACTTCGACCCGTCGCTTGCGCGTATCAGGATTTGGGGTCGCATTGACCCAGCGAACCCATTCCCAGCGCGCCATTGGCGTGATCTCTCTCCATATGTCTTGGATCTTCTGGGGGGCACCAGCCAGAGCTGCCTTGAGATCCTGCGGCACGCTCGGCTCCGGCCAGTCTTTGACCGACTCGATTTCGAGCGTCGCGCTGTCACCCGCGCTTAAGGCAGCGCTCTTTTGTAGTTTTCGATCGATCCTCATCCAGTGGCCGAAATTGCCGTCTGGTTCCAGCACCGTCTGGAACTCATGGCCATTGATCGTTCCTTGCACCGCCACCTGCCCACGCGACGGCAGTCTCACGCTCGCTTTCTCAGGCAAGCGCAAGATCGTCGATTTGTCGATCGTGTACAGCGTGGCGTCAAAACGAATCGTTGGCGTCCCGGTGCGCTGACTCATGATGGTCATCTATTTTGCAGTCCTAGGACCGCTTCGGAAGAGCGGCACGAACGAGGTCACGCGTGAGCTCCGCGTGTCCGGCGTGTTCGGCGGCATGCGCGATCGTCTGCAGCAGGAAATCGCGAGAGGTATTCGCTCCGGCCGACTGCGTCGACACCGCCGGCACCGTTAGCGGCCTGCTACTCACGCGCGGCGGGGCATGTTCGGCGTCGAGAGTTCGGGCATCGAGGCGCTCGAGCGCCGCTGTGATGCGAGCCTTCGCGGCTTCCACCTCGCCGCGCGCCGACTGCGCGGTCCACGGCGCGAGGAACTCGCTATCGCGGTCGCGGAGCGACTCTTCTCCCACGAGCTGCACGACGGTGTTCTGCGCCGAGCCGACCACGTGCGTGATCAGGACGATGAGGCTGCTGCCCGTCGGGAGTGGTCTCCAGGCGATCTGCTCGTCGTCGAGCCCGTCGAGTGATTCGGCGACCCGGTCGATGTCGCGGAACAGCCGACGCCGGATCGATTCGAGTTCAGGGTCCAGACCCATACGGGCTCCTTCCTTCCGAAGTGGGAAACGACAACACACATAGGTGATGTTCACGCGCGAGCACATGAGTGAACGCGAAGAAGTAGAGATGCAGTGAAACGGAAGGGGGCCGCCTTTGTCGGGCGGCCCCTCCGATCTATTTCTTCGCGGCGGCGGCTTCCTGCATAGCCTCGACTGCCGCAGCGTCCATGGGGCTCATCAGCTGGAAGTAGTTATTGTCCGGATCGGCGAACGTTCCGATGAGCATCCCGCTGCTCTCGGCCGGGTCGTATGGCTCTTTCACCACCGTCGCACCCGCCGCCTTGAGCTTGGCAAACTCCGCCTCGACGTCGGGCGTCTCGATGTTCCAGATGATCCTGCCCGGCTCCCGGTTCTTCCCGTGGACCTGGTCGTGTGGACCGATCGTCAGGAAGCCGCCGCCGAGCTGCCATCCGAAATAGGCGCCGTCGTCCATGGTCGGCTTGCCGAAGAGCTTGGTGTAGTAGTCAGCGAGCCGCTTGGGATCGTCTGAGCCGATCAGAATGCTGTTGAAGTTCATACCGTCCCCCTTTTGGTCGAACCAGATGTCGTGTCGAGCCTAAGCCTTCGGGCGGCTATCGCACTCAGCGCATCGGCACAACTGACGTGCCTTCTAGCAGAGCCTTCATGACACCTTCGCTCTGGGTGCGTTGATCGCCAGCGCCACGCGGCCAACGAACCTCTCTGCCATCTCTCACCTCATGCTGGCACGATGGTCCCTATCGATACGACTCGGGTCGACGTCTGGCTGTGGGCCGTCCGGCTGTACAAGTCGCGTTCGGCCGCGACGACCGCGTGCCGCGGCGGCCACGTCCGCGTGAATCGCGCGCCGGCGAAGGCGTCGACGCAGGTGAAGGTCGGCGACCGCGTCGAGGCATTCATCGAACGCCCGCGGGTCCTCGAGGTCGCGGGCGTCATCGACAAGCGCGTCGGTGCGGCAGTTGCGGCGAAGAACTTGATCGACCACAGCCCGCCTGCGCCGGTCGTGAAGCGGCAGCCGCGGATGCCCAGGCGTGAGCCCGGCGCCGGACGCCCGACCAAGCGCGAGCGCCGCCAGCTCGAGCGCTTCAGGGGACCCTAGGCCGCGCAATGAAGACGCCGTTCCTCTGGCGTTTGCGGGATGCCTGCGACATCGTGGGCGCCAAGCTGGAGGTCATACCGGGCGCGGGCAACTCGGGCCGGATCACTCTCGCGTCAGGTCGCGTGCGCTACTTCCACCGACTGCACTGGGACCTGAACACGCTCGGCGCGGCGGCGGTCGCTCTCGATAAGGACGCGACCGCGCGTGTGCTCAAGCGCCTGGGCTACACGGTCCCGACTGGGCGCGCCTTCTCCGATGAGGGGCGGCGCCTCGCCCGTAGCATCGCGAGCGCTTACGCGTACGCGCAGCGCCTCGGGTTGCCGGTTCTCCTCAAACCGAACGACAGCTCGAGCGACCAGCACGTGAAGGTGGTCTACACGCGGGCGCAGTTCTACGCTGCGGCCCGCGAAGTCTTTGTGGCCTCCCGGAAGCTGCTCGTGCAGCGGATCGCGCGCGGGAGCGACTGCTCGATCGTCGTCCTCGACGACGAGGTCCTGATGGCGAGCGAGAAGACACGGCCGTACGTGCTCGGTGACGGACAGTCCAGCATCCGCACGTTGATCACCGCGAGCCGGCGACGTCAGAGGGAAGCAGGGCACCCGACCGAGCTGCGCGCGGACGATCTCCGCATCAAGAGGCACCTCGCGCACACTGGCAAGACGCTCAAAACAGTGCCCCACGCGGGACAACGCGTCGAGCTCCTGCCATGCGGCAACCTCGGCGTCGGCGGTGACGTTCGGGTCGTGACGGATGTGCTGCACCCGAAGCTCCGAGCGCACGCGGTCCAGGTGGTTCGCGACATGGGCCTCCGTCTGGCGAGCGTCGATCTCGTGCTGAGCCGGCCGTCTGATGCACCGCCGAAGCGATGCACGGTCTTGGAGGTCAACTCCGCACCCGGACTCGACACGCATGAGCGCGAACCCGGCTGGTCGAGCCGCCGCGTCGAACGCGTGCGCAGGATCTTGGTCGCCCTCGATCGCGATCGCTGATGCCATTGCTACAGTGCGGACATGGCGGCAGTTCTCGCGGACAGGCTACTCATCAAGCCCGGCGCACGCGTGCTGCTGCTGAACGCACCGATCGGCTACGCCAAGAAGCTTCAGCCCCTTCCTGAAGGCGTGACCGTCACAGATCGCCGCAGCCACACGACCTCTGAGGTCGCGATCGTGTTCGTGCGTGATAAGGGCGAGCTCAAGCGACTGCAGAGTGGATTCGCGACCCTCGAGGACGATGCGGCCTTATGGGTCTGCTATCCGGCAGGCGGTCGGTCGCGCACAGATCTCGATCGCGACGTGATCCAGGCGTCGCTGGAGAGCGACGAGCTGATGGGAGTGACGAACGTTCCGTTCGACGAGGCGTGGACGTGTACCCAGTTCCGCACGCGCGAGGACGCTGATGCCGACTAGGCCCGCGAAGAAAACGACCGCGAAGACGGCGACGAAGAAGGCCGCGCCAAAGACGGTCGACGGCTACATCGCAGCCGCGCCGAAGGAACAGCGCGCTGCGCTCGAAAGGCTTCGCAAGACGATCAAAGCCGCTGCGCCGAGAGCGACCGAGGGCCTTAGCTACGGGATCGTGCGGTTCACGCAGAACGGAAAGAACGTCGTGTACTTCGGCTCGTGGAA
>DATDEH010000088.1 GCA_036523395.1 Candidatus Limnocylindria bacterium
TAGCGCGGTGCCTTCTTCTCGCCGTCTTCGCCGCCGCCGCGCGCGAATGCCGCGAGCGGCGCGGCGAGGGCAGCGAACTCGGTCGGGATGATCCACTTCGTCGAGGGCGACGCTCCGAGCGCCTTGAGCGCCTCGAGATACTGGAGCGTGATCGTCCGCGGGTCGGCGTGATTCGCCATCTCGTTGATCTTGTCCAGCGCGAGGGCAAAGCCCTCGGCCCGCAGGATCTGTGATTGCCTCTGTCCCTCGGCCTGGAGGATGTTCGACTGCTTGTCGCCCTCGGCCACGAGGATCGCGGAGGCGCGCTTGCCCTCGGCCTCGGTCACCGATGCGCGCCGGGTCCGCTCGGCGGTGAGTTGGCGGTTCATGGCCTCCTGCACGTCGCGCGGCGGAGTCAGCTCGCGGATCTCGACCGTCGTGACCTTCACGCCCCACCGTTGGGTCACCTCGTCGAGCTTCGTCCGCAGCACCTCATTGATCTGCTCGCGCTTGGCGAGCACGTCGTCGAGGAGGATGTCGCCGATCACGGCGCGGAGCGTCGTCGTCGCGATGCCCGTCACGGCGGTCCTGAAGTTCTGGATCTTGAGGACGGAATCGGCGGCCTGTTCCTCCATCACCTTCTGGTAGATCAGGAAGTCGATCGAGATAGGCGCGTTGTCCTTGGTGATGCAGGTCTGCTGCGGGATCTCGACCACGAACTCACGTAGGTCGACGTTGATGCCGACCTGGATCGGCGGCGGGAGCAACAGCACCAGGCCCGGGCCGGCCATCTTCTGATACCTCCCGAGCGCCAGGACCACGAGGCGTTGGTACTGCGGCACGATGTGGATGATCGTGCGCAGGATGAGGATCACGATGACTGCAGCGAAGATCGTGATCGCGAGACCGATATCCATCAGGACGCTCCCCTCCCCGGTGACGAATCACTCGGCTCGACGATAAGGCTCAGGCCTTCCTTGCGTTTCACACGGACTCCGCTTCCCTTCAGGATCGCGCCGCTCTCACTACGCGCGGACCACTCCTCGCCTCCGACGTATGCGACCCCGTTCGGACCTATGTCGCTCTTCGCGACGCCAGTCGCACCCACGAGGATGGGCGAGCCGCCGGCCCAAGCGAGTTGGCGCGTCGCGAGCGCGAATCGCGCGACGAAGAAGAAGAATCCGCCCGACACGAGCGCGACCGTGGCGATGACGACAGGATCGACGTCAGCGCGCAGGCCCGGGAAGGTCGGCCGCAGCGGCGGGAACAGGATGATCGTCCCCACGATGAGCGAGACGAGACCGCCCGCGGTGAGCAGGAAGTGGCTGGCGATCTTGATCTCGGCCACGAAGAGCACGATCGAGAAGATCAGAAGAGCGATCCCCGCCGCGCTCGCATCAAGGGTGCCGAACGCGAAGAGCGCGAGGATGATGGCGATCACGCCGATGATGCCGGGGAAGATGAGGCTCGGATTGCTGAGCTCGAAGATGATGCCGTACGTCCCGATCGTGAACAGGAGCACCGCGATCTGCGGATCGACGATCAGGTGCAGCAGTGCCTCGAACGGGTTCGGGCCGCTCTCCTCGAGGACCGCTCCCTTCGTCGCGAGCGTGACGGTCCCGCGGCTCGTCGAGACCTGTCGGCCATCGGCGCGGTCGACCAGGTCACGCACGTCGGCGGCGATGTAGTCGACGACCTTGAGGCTAACGGCCTCGTCCGCGCCGATGCTCACGCTCTTGCGCACCGCGTCCTCGGCCCACTGGGCGTTGTGCCCGCGCGCGCGAGCGATATTTGTGATCTGCGCGACCGCGTCGTTCTCGGCCTTCAGCCGCAGGTCACCTTGGATGTCGCCGCCCGACGAATCGACCGGATGGGCGGCGCCGATGTTCGTCGAAGGCGCCATCGCCGCGACGTTGCCCGCGAGAGTGATGAACGTGCCCGCCGAAGCGGCGTGCGCACCCGAGGGCGCGACGTAGGTGAGGATCGGGACGCCGGCGTTCAGCATCCGCCCGGTGATCTTGTAGGTGGAGTCGATGAGACCGCCCGGCGTATCGATGACGAAGACGACCGCGGCGACCTTTCGCTCCTCGCCCTCGTCGATCATCCGGTCGACGTAACGGGCGGTGATCGGGTTGATGACGCCTTCGATGTGCCCGACCAGCACGGTATGGGCGTCGTCGGCGGCGAGGGCGAAGCTGGATACGCCGAGCGCCATCGCGACGATCGATGCCAGCCGTAGCGCGATGCGCATGGATCGAGGATAGACCCGGGCCGTCAGCGCGCCAGCCGCAGCCGCACCGGCATCCGTCCGCGCTCGACGTACCAGTCCCCGACCCATTCCGCGCCGTACTTGGCGCGGAACAGATCGACGACGTGGCGGAGCGCGGCGGCCTCGTCGGCGATCGGCTCCCTCACCGCGCCAAGCTCGAACGTACCGACGCGGATCCGGCAACGCGGGTCGCGGGCGAGGTTCCGATACCAATCGCTGTCGCGATCGGTCCGCAGCCAGATCCCTCCGTTCTCGTAGGCGCACCACACGGTCGCCTCGTGCGGACGACCGGTCTTCCGGCCGCGTGTGATCAGCACGATCTCCTCCGCTGCGCGGAGCTCGGCGGCGGCTTCCACCTAGGCGATGGCCGCGCGAAGCAGCGACGCGAGGCGCGAAAGCGCGGCGTGCTGGTGCTCGCGGTACGCAGGCGTCCACCCGTGACCGCCCGGAATGCGCTCGATGACCGTCTGAGGCGCCGCCTTCGTGAGCGCGGCGACCGTCTGCGGCGTGTCGACGAACGCATCTTGATCGGCGAGGACCGCGGCGAGCGGACCTTTCCAACTCCGGAGCGCGCCGGTGCGGTCGTCCGTGAGCAGATCTCGCGCGAGCTCTCGGCCTGCACGCGCGTCGGCCGCCAGGAGGTCCGCCTGATCGTGCGCGAGATGCTCCGGGTCGACCTGCGCGCCTTCCGCGAAGAGCCTGCGATGCAGCATCGACAGCGTCGTGCTCCGCCGCACGGGACCCCACAGCACGCCCATCGGTGAGACGAGCAGCGCGAGCTGCGCGCGGATGAGCGGCCGGATCAGGGCCGGCCGCAAGAACGGCGTGTGGAGCAACAGCGCCGTCACGCGGTCAGGCGCGAGATCAGCGAAGGCGAGCGCGATCGCGGTGCCCGAACACAGGCCGCCTACGGCCACGTGTTCGAAGCCGCGCGCTGCGATCAGATCCAGCGCCCACTGCGCGTAGGCGCGCGCGGTATGTCGCGTGGCGAGCGGCGCGACGCCTGCACATCCGGGGAGATCGGGCACGAGCACGCTGAAGTGCGGCGCGAGAGCGGGGAGCCAGGCGCTCAGGTTGTGGCTCGATCCATTCCATCCGTGGAAGAGGAGGAGCGGCGGACGGTCCCCCCGCTGCGCACCCACGCGAATGACGCTACCGCACGTCAGCGGGCGCGAACGATCCGCCCCACCGCGAGCAGCAGGCCCTCGATGATCGCTTCGGGGCGCGGCGGACAGCCAGGAATGAACACGTCCACTGGCAAGATGCTCGCGGCGCCCTCGCCCGAGGCGTACCCGGTCGGATAGGGCGAGCCGCTGGCCGCGCATGCGCCGACCGCGACAACGAGGCGCGGCGCGGACATCGCGTCGTAGGTCCGTCGCGCGGCGATCTCGAGGTTACGCGTGACGGTTCCCGTCACCAACAGCACGTCCGCGTGCCGGGGCGACGCGACGAAGTCGATGCCGAAACGCTGGATGTCGTGCACCGCGTTGGTCGTCGCGTTGATCTCCCAGTCGCAGCCGTTGCACGAGCCGGCGTCCAGATGTCGCACCTGCAGCGAGCGGCCCAGCACGTGGCGCGCGCGAGACGCGAGCTCCTCCCCCTTTGTGGCGACAGCGGCGCGCGGCTCGACGAGATCACTCCGCGTCCGCTCTGGGACCGCGAAGGTAAGGCCCTGCGCGAGCGCTCCGGTAGGGCAGACCTCGATGCACCGGCTGCACGAGATGCATCTTGCGCGGTCAAGCGCGAAACGCGTGTCGACGACGATCGCGCCGACCGGGCACACCCGCGCGCACGCACCGTTCAGATCGCAGCGCGCGGGGTCGAACACCGGCTGCGCCCGGTCGATCAATGGTGCCGGCACGTCGGGCCACCGCGACGTGACCGTCGCGAGACGCAGTCGGCGGCGAAGGAGCGACAGCATCAGCGGCTCAGCGGTCCAGGCACGCGTAGCAGAGCTCGAAGCTCTTGTTGATGAGCGGGAAGTCGGGCAGCAGGTTGCCCGCGACCGCGAACGGCACCAGGGCCCAGTTGTACGAGGCGGAGCGCACGCGATAGCGCGCGATCTCGCCGCTCGCTCCGGTCATGACCCAGTGCACGTTCTCCCCGCGCGGGGATTCGACCATTCCCATAGCCCAGCGGTCCGAGGGTAGCGGCCCGATCGGAGTCACGAGATCCGCCGGCGGGACCTCGGCGAGCTCGTGTAGCAGCTCGCGGATGAGACCGAACGACGCGAACGTCTCCTCTACGCGCACGAGCATCCGGGCGCGCACGTCGCCCTCTGTCCTTACCACCGGACTGACCATGCCCGGCCGCAGCGCCGCGTACGGCTGGCTCGCGCGGACGTCGCGCGCCACACCGCTCGATCGGGCGGCGACGCCGACCGCACCGAGCTCGTCCGCGAGATCATGGTCCAGCACTCCGGTGCCGACGAGACGCTCCATGAATGACTCCGTCTCGAGAAGCGCATCGACGTAACCGCGGAACTCGCTTTCGATAGCTACGCTCTCGCGTCGAATGCGCTCCTGCGCGGCAGCGTCGAGATCGCGGCGCACGCCGCCGGGGCAGGCCACGCTGAAGAGATACCGGTGTCCGGCGACCGCGGCGTTCAGCTCCTGCAGTCGCTCCTTCAGCACGCCGCCCTGGTAGACGCCGAGCTGCAGCGCGGCACCCGCGCAGAGGTTCGCGACGTCGCCGACGTGGTTGTACAGGCGTTCGAGCTCCAGCAGGACGCTGCGGATGATCCGGGCGCGGAGCCCGGGATGGCGTTCGGTGAGGTTTTCGATCGCCTGCGAGTACGCGACCGCATTCGAGAGCGAGCAGGCGCCGCAGACCCGCTCCGCAAGGAAGAGCACGCGCTCGACACCGGCGCCTTCTGCCGCCTTCTCGATGCCGCGGTGCGTGTAGAAGAGGCGCGCCTCGAGCTGGAACACAAGCTCTCCCACGCCGCCGAAACGGAAGTGGCCCGGCTCGATGATGCCCGCGTGGATCGGACCGACCGGCACCTCCATCACACCGTCGCCGCGCACGCCCGTCAGCGGCTCGTGGGGGTGCGGATCTCGGCCGACACCGCGGCGTCCGTCGAAATCCTTCCGTAGCGGATGCAGTCCGTGCGGCCAATCGTCGTGCAGGACGAGCCGCCGCGGATCGGGATGCCCGCGCGGCTCCACGCCGAGGAGGTCCTTCACCTCGCGCTCGTACCAGTGCGCCGCGGGGACGACGCGCGTCACGGCCGGGAACTCAGGACGCGCTGGATCGACCTGTGCCTCGATGGACACCAGATCCCCTGAGGGGAGCGCGAAGACGTAGTACAGGCCGTAACCGCGGCCGCGCTCGCGCTCGTCCGTGCCGGTCATGACGACGAGCCGCGCGTGACGGTCGCGAACGAGCGCCGCGCACGTCTCCGGCAGCGCATCCGCCGCGACGTTCTGCGTCTCGATCACGGCGCCACCCGCAGCACACCCGCGACCGCCGTGAACGCGTCGCGGAGCGGAGGCGGAAGCCAGATGCCGAGGACCAAGAGGGCGATCAGCGGCGCGCCGACGAACGCCGCGGCGAACGGGAACGCGGCTACGTGAAGGCGCCTCGGCGCCGCGCGCAGAACGACGTTCAGGACGTGGAACAGCATTCCGCCGAACACGAGAACGCTTCCCGCGATCAATAGGACCGCAGCCGCGAGCGCGGCGGGTCGGCCGGCGAAGCCCGCCTGCGCGATGCCGAACTCGCTCGCGAATGGCGCGAACGGCGGAGCGCCAGTGATCGCGAGCGTGCCGATGACGAGCCCGAGCGCGGGAAGCGGCGCGACCTCGAACGCGCCGCGCATCCGAGTGAGGCGCAGGGTCCCATAGCGCTGGCCGAGCGCGCCCGCGGCGACGAACAAGGTGGTCTTCGCGAGCGAGTGGTTGAACATGTGGAAGGCCGCCGCGAACAGACCGAGCGGTCCGCCGATCCCGACGGCGAGCGCGACGATGCCCATGTGCTCGACCGATGAATACGCCAGCAGGCGCTTGAGGTCGTGCTGGACGAGCACGAACGGAACGGCCACCACGATCGAGATCGCCCCAAGGCCGAGAAGAAGGTCGGAGGAGAAGCCCGCGCCAATGGTTCCCGCTGTCAGGAGATGGAAACGCAGAACCCCATAGATCGCGCAGTTGAGAAGCGCGCCCGACAGCAGGACGCTCACCGGCGTCGGAGCCTCACCATGCGCGTCGGGTAGCCACGTGTGCATCGGTGCCAGGCCGGCCTTCGTTCCGAAACCGACGAGCACGAGAGCGAATGCCACGCGCATCAGCGCGGGGTCGAGTGCGGCCGCGTTCGCGCGCAGCTCGTCCCAGTCCAGCGCGGCCGCTGCCTCGCCGAGCGCGTGGCTCGCCGCGTAGTACGTGAGGATCAGGCCGAACAGTGCGAAACCAAGCCCGACCGCTCCCAGCATGAGGTACTTCCAAGCCGCCTCCAGTGAGTGGCCACGCCGGAAGAACGCGACGAGGAGCGCGGTCGTCAGCGTCGTTGTCTCGATGGCCACCCACATGAGCCCGAGGTTGTTCATCAGCGGAACCGCGAACATCGCCGCGATCGACAGCTGGATCCAAACGTAGAACCAGCGCACCTCTGTCGGCGCGATCTCCTGCGCCGCAACTGCGTTCCGCACGTACGCGACCGCGTACAGCGACGCGATGGCGGCGACGAGCGCGATGATCAGCACGATGAGCCCCGAGAGCGCGTCGACGTATATGAGGCCGGCCAGCGCGTGCTCCGCTGGGCCTGCGAAGGAGGAGAACGCGACGACAAGGCCCACGACGAGCGTTGTCACCGCCGCGAGCGCGCTCACGGCGGCGGCGCGCGTCCCCCTGATGGCGCAGACCAGCGCGGCGACGAGCGGGACCGCTACGAGCAGCGGGGCCAGGCTCATCCGCGCAGCCGCCGGAGCTCGTCGGTATTCATCGTGTCGAACTGCTCGTTGATGCGCAGCGTCAGAACGGCCGTGACGCCCACGGCCACGAGGAGGTCGAAGAAGATCCCGATCTCCACGAACAGCGGAAGTCCGAGCGTGGCGATGAGACCGGTGAGGAAGATCCCGTTCTCGATCGTGATCAGGCCGATGAGCTGGGAAATCGCCTTGCGACGCGTTGCCATCAACAAAAGACCGATGAAGATGAGCGCGAGCGAGACCGGCAGCGCCTGTCGGGCCGGGAACGCGCCGGTCAGCTCGAGGCGGCCAGCCGCGAGGTACGCGATCAGCGCGAGCCCGACCGCGACGATCAGCGCGTGGCGGGTCGAGAGCAGCGGCCTGGTCTCCCGCTTCAGCGCGACCGCCGCGAGCACTCGGAAGAGCACCGCTGGGATCGCGAAAGCCCGCACCGCGAGCGTGAGGATCGCTGCGGCCCACATGTGCGTCGCGCCCGATGAGACACCGATCGTCGCCGCAACGAGCGCGAGCAGCAGTGATTGGACGACCAGAAGCCACACCCCGGAGACGAGACCGCGCATCGTGACGCTGAAGAGGGCGACGGCCAGCAAGGTCAGGGCGAAGCCATCCACGACCGCAGCGGCGCCGATCATCGGATGACCACCTCTGCGATCAGCGCGAGCATCGCGAGCGCCGACGCCGCGCCCAGCAGCTCCGGTAGGCGAAGGATGCGCAGCTTGGCGCTGCTCGACTCGACCGCTGACATCACGAACGCAAGGACGACGAGCTTCAGGAGGAACGCGCCGACGGCCCTCGGGATCCCCGAGGGAACGGCCGCCACGCCGAACGGGAAGAACAACGCCACGAGGAGCGAGAAGAGGACGATCTGCTTGAGGTGGCTCGCCCACACCAGGATCCCGAGCGGACGCCCGGAGTACTCGAGGAGCATCCCCTCATGGATCATCGTGAGCTCGAGGTGCGTGTCCGGATTGTCCGCTGGCACCCGGCCGGTCTCGGCGATCACGACGATGACGAGCGCGGCGAGGGCGAGCAGCTGGCTCGGCGCGACCACCGCCACCGCGTGAGAGACGAGATACGCGCTCGCGCCGCCCAGGTCCGTGCCGCCGCTCCGCCACGCGACCGCGAATAGCACCAGCAGCAGCGCCGGCTCCGCGAGCGCCGCGACGGCTACCTCGCGGCTCGAGCCCATGCCGCCGAACGAGCTCCCGGTGTCGAGGCCGGCGAGCGCGAGGGCGAACCGTGCCAGCGCGAACAGTCCGACGAGGGCGATCGCATCGCCCCAGCCCGCGAGCGGCGCCCTCGACCAGAGCACGGGCACCAAGAGCGCGGCAGTCGCGAAGCACGCGGCGTAGACGATTGGCGCCCACCGGAAGACGGCCGTGGCCTGCTCGGACACGACCGCGTCCTTGCGGAGCAGCTTGACCACGTCGAAGTACGGCTGCAGCAACGGCGGTCCCCTCCGGCCCTGCAGCACGGCCTTCATTCGCTTGATCAGCCCGTCGAGTCCGGGCGCGAGCGCAAGGAGGAACCCGAGCTGCAGGAGCGATAGTCCGACCGATGCCAGCATCTCGTTCATCGCGCGAGCAGCAACGCGGTGAGCACCGCAGCGAAGACGTAGGCCAGATACAGCTGGAGCGAGCCGTTCTGCGCGCGGCGCACGACATGCGCGGCAGCGACGAGCCGGTCCTTGACAGCGAGGTACACGTAGCGCTCGAACACCGGCGCGATGTGCGAGCTGTAGTGGACGCTCGCCACGAATCTTGTGCCCGCCCGGTGCACGATCCCGACGTCGCGCACCGGCCGGACGATGTCGCGGAACATGAGCCGGATCGGTTTGGCGAACGCGGTCGCCGTGTATTCGTGGATCGGTTGGAGCGTGATCCCGCAGGCCCAGGTCTCCGCGATGCGCGAACGCACCGGACCGAGCAGCCTCGGGACCAGCGTGACCAGGACAGCGATCGCGAGCAGCGCAAGCGCGATGCCCGGCACGACCAGGCGGCCGGACCCGACGCTGATGGGGCCGAGCGCGGGACCTGCGAGCGGCGCGGCAGCGAGCGGCACGAGCTGGCCGATGAACGACGCGACCGGCGCCGCGCCCAAGCCGAGCGCGATGCAGGCGACCGCGAGCGCTCCCATCGCGGCGAGCTCGAGCCGACCTGTCTCGCGGGCCGCGGCGGCGCGCGGACTGCGCGGAAGCGCGAGGAACGTGATGCCAAAGGCCTTCACGAAGCATGCGACCGCAAGCGCACCGGTGAGCGCCAGCGCGCCCCCCGCGAGCAGCGGGAGCAGCGCCGTCTGCGGCTCGATCGCGACGCGCCCGAGGGTGAGCAGCGACTGGAAGGTCAGCCACTCGCTCGCGAAGCCGTTGAGCGGAGGAAGCGCGGAGATCGCGGCGCTGCCGATCAGGAAACAAAGGCCCGTGATCGGCATGCGGCGGAGCAGGCCGCCGCAGCGCTCAAGATCGCGAGTGCCGACGGCGGCGTCGATGGTGCCGGCGCCCATAAAGAGGAGCGCCTTGAACGTCGCGTGGTTCACGACATGGAACAGCGCAGCGACGAGAGCAAGCGCCATCGCGACCTGCGCACCGAGCGAGCGCGCCACGACCGCGGCGCCAAGACCCATGAGGATGATGCCGATGTTCTCAACGCTGTGGTATGCGAGTAAACGCTTCAGGTCGTGCTCCATCAGCGCGTACAGCACGCCGAGCACCGCCGACGTCGCCCCCAGCGCGAGGATCAGCGCGCCCCACCACGCCGGCCCAGGAACGAGCCATTCGAACGACAGACGCACGAGTCCGTAGATGCCGAGCTTGATCATCACGCCCGACATCAGCGCGGAAACATGCGAGGGCGCGACCGGGTGCGCGCGTGGTAGCCAGACGTGCAACGGGATCATCCCGGCCTTGGTCCCGAAGCCCACCAGGCCCAGCAAGAAGACGACCGATGCGACGACGGGATCGAGGGCCGGCGCGCGCACCGTCCAGTCGGCGAAGACGAGCGACCCGCTGGTGCGCGCGAGCAGCAGGAACGCGGCGAGGATGAAGGCGGTCGCGGTGTGGGTCATCACGAGGTAGGACCATGCGGCCTGGCGCACCGCCACGCGGCGATGGTCGGTCAGGACCAACGCGAACGACGCGAGCGACATGGTCTCCCACGCGAGGAGGAAGGTGAAACCGTCGCCCGCGACGACGACCGCGAGCATCGCGAGGATGAAGAGCAGGTAGAGCAGGCCGCTGCCCGGGAATCCGCCGTGGTGTCGCGCGTGCCCGATCGCGTACACGGCAGTCATCACGCTGATCGACAGGACGACCAGTCCGAAGAGCAGGCTCAGGCCGTCGAGCTGCCACGTGAGCACGAGACCCGGAAGAGGGCCGTCCATGCTCACGCTGCGGAGCCGACGACCGTCAGCGCTTCGCCGCGGCGCGCCGGCCCCGCGTCAGACGGCTCGTTGCCCCGGTCCGCCCGTGACCCTCCGCTCGTTTCTGCGCGGAGAGCACGTCTTGGAGCTCGAGCACCTGTTTGCCGAACACGCGGCGGCCCACGTCCAGCAGCTCGGAGACGAGTGGATCGCGCAGCCAGTAGTACACGGTGCCATCGGCACGGCGGCTCTCGACGATCCCGCCGGTCCGGAGGACACCGAGCTGCTGTGAGGCTCTCGACGGCTCCACGTCGAGCTCCCGAAGGAGGTCACGGACACTGACCTCACCGTCACGCAGGAGCTCGACGATCTGGATACGCAGCGGGTGACCGAGAGTCTTGAAGAGCTCTGACTTGAACCGGTGCATCGGCTGAGCCATGAATTCGGCGCCAGCATAGCGACGTTGCCGTCTTCGCGAGTTTCAGAATCCATCAAAACGGGAACAAAAGGGGCATGGGCATACTCGGAAATGGAGATGCCTCAGTTCGCGAGCGCGAAGAGATACGCCACGTGCGAGGCGACCGCGCCGTCCCAGTCGGCGACCTTCGGATTCGACGGCTCGATGACGAAGTACTCGTTCGGCGCGTGCGCGCCGCTCCCATGGCCGAGGCCGAAGTGTCCCGCGGCGAGGCGGAGCGGCTCGCCGGTGAAGACATAGCCGGGATAGCTCCCCGCGATACGTGGCATGACGGCGGGCTCGATGCCCGCGCGTCGCAGGACGGCGATCTGCGCCTGGATGAGCGGTGCTTCGAACGGCGTTTCCGTGGGGTCGTACCCACCGCTCGGCTTCACCTCGATATCGCCGAAGCCGTGCTTCGCGAGGTGCTCCTTGAGCTGACGAAGCGCGGTGTCGTAGGTCATGTCCGGCACGAGGCGCAGGTCGAGCTTCGCGACCGCGCGGTGCGGCTGGATCGTCTTGCCCCCCTGGCCGGTGTATCCCGCGACCAGGCCCTCGATGTTGACAGTCGGCGTGAAGAGGAACATCTCGAGCGAATCGCGCCACGACTTGTCATGCGCCCAGCGCTTGGCGGCGAGCAGCTTCTTCGCGGTCTCTTCGCTGAGGCGCTGCGCAGACGCGTCGAGCATCTTCTTCTGTTCCGCCGTCGCCGGACGCGCTTCTTTGCCGAAGCCGTCGATCGCGGGGTCGCCGTCGTCGTTCACAAGCGTCGCGAGAGCCTGGACGAGGTGGAACGCGGGGCTATCGAGCCGTGCGCGGTTCGAAGAGTGCACGTCGATCCCCGGACCGCGGCCCCAGCTCTCGCCGCTCGCGATGAGCTCGACCTCGATGACCCCCTTTGCGCCGAGCAGAACGCTCACGTTGCCGTCGGGGTCCTGGCCCGCACCGGGCATCACGACGCCAACGGTCTTCTTGAGCGCGGCGGCCACGTCCGGATGATTCACGACCTGGCGGAAGTGCGGTGACCCGATCTCCTCCTCGCCCTCCGCGACGAGGACGATGTTCACCGGCATCTTCTTGCCCGCGCCTTTGATCGCGTGGAGCGCCGCGAGGAGCGCGGCCTCGGGGCCCTTCTGGTTCACCGCGCCGCGACCCATGAGGACCCTGCCGAAGCCCGGCTTGTCGACGATGGCCGCATCGAACGGCGGAGACGACCACTCGGTCGGGTCCGCCTGCTTCACGTCGTACATGAAGTAGAGGCCGAACGTGCGCGGTGCGCCGGCGTCGAGCGTCGCGAACACGCCGGGGTGGCCATCGGTATCGATGCGCTTCGCGGTCTGGAATCCCGCCTCGCGAGCCATGCGCATCATCAGCTCGCAGCCCTCGTCCATCCCGCGATCCTCGGCCGCGATCGACGGGTTCTTCACCCAGTGCTGGAAACGCTGGATGCTCTCGTCGTGCCGCTTCTCGATCTCAGACCGGATCGAGGCGAGCTCACCGGCGAGCATGGTCGGAGCCAAGCGCGTCGCCCCCACAGTCAGACCCTACAACATGAGCGCCGATGACGAGGTTCGTTGCAGTGAGTCCGCGATGCGCAGCAGCTCCTCGTTCGAGAGAGCGCCAACGATGACGACGAGCGTTGTCCCGATTCGCGCGTAGAGCAGATTCGCACGTCCGTCCTGCGTCCGTCCGCTTACCCATCTGGTGAGCACGCCTGCGACTCGTGGCCCCACGTCATACGGACCCACAGCTTCTAGAACGCTCGCGTCGTAGCGCGTGCTCTCCCATATGCGCAGCTCCTCACCCGACGCGAGTTGGTCCCATATCTCGAGGTCGACGACTCCGTCCTGGGTCTTCTTCGTGATCCTCATCCCAAGCGGATGGCTTTCCGCCGGCATGTACGTCGGCGAGTACACGACGTCCGGCGCGCGCGCTGGGCCGGTCGCCAAGAACGGGTAGTCGGAGCGCGCGGCGGATCCGTCGATGAAGAAGATCGCAGCGACGAATGCCATGACAACGACGAGTGCCAATCCTCGAATGACCGGCCGCGCGGCTGCCTGCTGAGCTAGTGCCACTTCACCCGGCCCTCGCGGTCTGAGGGCCATTCGGAATCGGCGTCGTCGACGAGGAGCACGAACTGACCCGCCCAGTGCGGCGTCGTGTACGCGCCGTCGTTGCGGTCGATGTTGATGCCGGACACGACGCCGGCGTAAGTGAAGCGCAGCCACCAC
>DATDEH010000089.1 GCA_036523395.1 Candidatus Limnocylindria bacterium
CCATTCCACCCGACGGGGAGTGAGGCTGGGCCTGCTGCCCGCCTCGCTTCTTCGTTCGGCCGCTTATCTGAGGCGCGTTTTCGGCGCAATACTGACTCATCTGATCAGCGGTCTGACGGGCGACGTCGGTTCAGTTTCGGACGCCCGAGCGATCCGGGGGCACATGGTCTAGGACGCACCATGGTCTCCAACCTTTGATACGGCGATTCGGTGCAATGGTTTCGGCGATCTTGTGCTCAACAGCCCGCAAACCATCGCGCAGATCGCGCACTTAGTCCTCTAGACCATTGCTCTATTTCGCAGCGGCCGGGACGCGAGAGTTTCCGAGTAAAATGGGTGTCTCGCCGAGGTAGCTCAGTTGGTAGAGCAATGGTTCTGAGGAACCGCGATAGTTTGCGATCTGCGAAATTGCTCCGGAACTCGCGGCTGGTACCTGAAATTCGACCTTGAACGACATGGTCTGGGCGGCCAATAGTCTTGCGAGTGCGGCGGGCAGGCCGTGCTCTCCGCTGACGGCGCGAGGGTGCTTCTCGTCCTGAGTCCGCTGCCGCGAGCTCGCACTCTCTTGACGAGCTTCCTCCAGGAGGCCAGCGTGGAGATCGCGATCACAACGAACCAGGAGATGAAGATCGTGGATCGCCTTCGCCGAGTGCGCCACGGCGCAGGGCACGACCGAAGAGGGACGTGAAGGGCTTGTGCTTACTGACGTGTTGACGTTTCTCGCTGAGCGAGCCGCCTCACCGGCGCCGCACAGGTGAGCACGATCATTGAGCTCTTAAAGGCGAAACGCCGGCAGACCGGTGAGCGCCTACTCAAGGTCGTCGATGACCTCAGCGACTTGCAGCTCGGCTGGCGGCCCGCGCCACGCGCGCACAGCATCGGCTTCACGCTCTGGCACGCCGCGCGGGCAGACGACAACGTGCAGGCGGACCTCTCCGAGCGCGCGCTCGAGTGGGTGACTGGGGGCTACGCCAAGCGTTGGGGGCATCCCGAGCGAGGCGTCGGCACCGGCTGGGAAGATGAGCGGTCCGCTGCGCTCACCTTGCCACCAAAGGCCGAGCTGCTCGAGTACGCCGGACGCGTGTTCCACGCGGTCGACGCCGCCGTGTCCGCGCTCGACGAGGTGAGACTTGGAGAAGTCGTTCCGAGCCGCTTCATGAGCGAACCGAGCACACGCGCCGAGGTGCTGCTGGTCTCGCTCAGCCACGACAACCGGCATCTCGGCGAGATGGAGTACATCAAGGGTCTGCTTGGACTAACGGGGACAGTCACGACCTAGGCTGTGCCAACTCCACAGTGACCATCTCCGGTCTCCTGAGCTCGACCGTCAATCGATCCCGGCGACGAGCCCATCGTGACCGAAGGTCACGATGAATAAGACATCGGTGCCGTCCCGCTGTAGCAGCGCGAAGACGTGCTGCTCGCGCCCGATGCGATCAGTGGATGTCCCGAGATATCGCTGCCCCTGGCACGGCATCGACCACGTCGACCGACGGGGTTCCCACGGCATCGGGCCGGCCGCCTCGCCGGTGTGCTGCTGTAGGTACAACGTGGCGAATCTCCCGTAAGACCAGGCTCTAGCCGAGGTAGCTCAGTTGGTAGAGCAATGGTCTGAAGAATCGCGCACAACGCGATTCGCGAAATGCGTTTCGGGCGGTTCTTCGATGTGCCTTCAGATCTTGATCTTGATCTTCTGGCCCAGGATCCGGCCCTTGAAGTTGACGCGTCGGCGCGGCGGGAGCTGCAGCCTCTGCGGCATCGCCTCGACGCGCTCCGTATGCCGGATCGCGAACTCGTACGACCGGCGGGCGAACTGGAGAATGAGCTCGAGCTCCTTCTCGCTGTAGCCGTCGAGTATGTCTGAAGCCTCGCTGGCGATCGCCTCGTAGAACGGCGCTGAGGCCTTGAGCGCCGTCGCGGTGATCTCGACGAGCACGTGCCTGCGGTCCTCGGGGTCCGCGCGCCTGCGCGCGATGCCGCGGGACTCGAGCCGGTCGATGAGGCGCGTCACCGCGCCACTTGTGAGACCGGTGCGCTTCGCCAGCTCCCCCGCGGGAAGTGGCCCGCGCGAGGCCAGCATGCCGAGGCACTCGAGCTCGGTGGGCGTGAGGCGGAGGCGATCGGCGATCGCGTTGGCCAGGATCGTCGCCTGGCCTTGCTGCTCCTGCATCGCCTGCGAGATCTCGGCGATGAGCTCCGCACGGCGTCCGCTCACTGTTTCACTCCCGCAGCGTATCGTGTGATGTAGTCATTATCTGTCTCATACACATAATGCCACAAGAAGAGGCTTCCCATCCCGGGAAGTCTAGCGCACGGAGGCACCCATGAACGTCACGACGAGCTCCGTCAGGTCTCGGGACGGCACGACGATCGGCTACTGGCAGGTCGGAGACGGTCCCGGCGTGATCGTGCTGCATGGCGCGATGGAGTCGGCCCGGAGCCACATGGAGCTGGCCGGGGCACTGGCTCCGACTTTCACGGTCTATCTGCCTGACCGACGTGGTCGCGGCCTGAGCGGGCCGTTCGGCAAGGAATACAGCGTCCAGAAGGAAGTTGAAGACATGGACGCGCTTCTTACGAAGACGGGTGCTCACCGTGTCTTCGGGGTCAGTTCAGGGGCCATCATCTGGCTTCAAGCGGCGCTCACGCTGCCAGCGATCCAAGAAGCCGCCATCTTCGAACCGCCGTTCTTGACGAGCCGGTCGATGCCGACCGCGCTCGTGAAGCGCTTTGACGATGAGATCGCCCGAGGCAGGGTGGCCGCCGCGCTGATCACCGGAATGAAGGCAGCACAGCTCGGGCCGCTGGTGTTCGACCTCATTCCGCGCTGGCTGCTCGAGCGGCTCACGCAGTCGATGCTCGCCGGCGAAGACAAGAACGCAAAGGCTGACGACATCACGGTCAGGATGCTGGCTCCGACACTCCGCTATGACCTTCAGCTCGTCGCCGAGTCCGGTGGTGACCTGAAGGGCTTCAAGGGCATCCGCGCCGAAGTGCTGTTGCTCGGCGGCAGCAAGAGCCCGGCGTTCCTCCAAGCCGCGCTCGACGCCCTGGAGAAGGTCCTCCCACATGCGAAACGCGTCGAGTTCGCCGGGCTCGGCCATACAGCCTCCGGCAACAGCCGTGACCGAATGACTGGCAGAGGCGCCCAGCCATCCCGGGTCGCCGAGGAGCTACGCCGATTCTTTGACCAAGACGAATGCTCATCGTACGAGAGAGGAGAGCGGATCCATGACTGATGCATCTCGTAGTCGAGCGAATCCCTGGGCCGTCCTGGCGGTGTTCGCGCTGGGGACGTTCCTCACGCTCCTCGACCTGACGATCGTGAACATCGCGATCCCCAGGATCGTGGACGACACCCACGCGCCGCTCGACGGCATCCTGTGGATGCTCAACGCCTACAGCCTCGTGTATGCCGTCCTCCTCATCACCTCGGGTCGCCTCGGCGACCTCTTCGGTCCGCGCCAGCTCTTCGCGGCGGGCGTCGCGGTCTTCACCGTCGCCTCCGCGTTCAGCGGGCTCTCGCAGGACGCGACGCAGCTCGTCCTCTCACGGGCTGGCCAGGGTCTCGGCGCGGCGCTGCTCGCGCCGCAAGGGCTGCCGATGATCACCAGCCTCTTCGCGCCGAACAAGCGCGGCGGTGTCTTCGCCATCTTTGGCATGCTCGCCGGCCTTGCTGTCGTCCTCGGCCCGACGCTCGGCGGGCTCATCGTGTCGAGCTGGGGCTGGCGCTGGATCTTCTACGTGAACGTCCCGGTGGGTGCGCTCATCCTCGCGCTCACAGTGCGCGTCGTCCCGGACGTCCGTCCCGGCCGTCCGCACCGCCTGGACATCACCGGAGTGGCGCTCGCGACTGCCGGCCTCTTCGCCGTCGTATACGGCCTCATTGAAGGACAGCGCTACGACTGGGGCACGATCACTGGCTTCGTAAGCATCCCGTTCGTCATCGGCATCGGCATCGCCCTGCTGGCGATCTTCCTCGTCCAGCAGGCGCGGCGTCAGGGACGCGAGCCGCTCTTGCCGTTCGAGATCTTCGCCGACCGCAACTTCGCGCTCATGGCGTTCGTCCTCATGGCCATGGGCTTCGCGATCGTCGGCGTGTTCTTCCCGCTCACCATCTATTTCCAATCGGTCCTCGGCCTCGACGCGTTCTCCGCAGGCCTGACGATCGCCCCGCAGCCGGTCACGATGATGCTGGCGTCAGGCCCGATCGCCATGCTCATCCAACGGGGCTACGCGAAGCGCATCCTGTTCATCGGCCTGCTCCTGTTCGTCGCCGGGATGGGCCATGTGGCCTATACGGCGAGCGCTGAGGGCGATCGCTGGGCGCTCCTGCCGGGTCTCGTCGTCTCCGGGCTTGGCATGGCCGGCGTGTGGACACCACTGTTCGATCTCGGGACGCGCACGCTACAGCCTCGCCTCGCCGGCGCAGCATCCGGCGTCTTCAGCACTATCCAGGAGCTCGGCGCCGTCCTTGCGACGGCGGTCATCGGCGCAGTTCTCCAGAACCGGCTTGCGACATCGCTCCCGGCGGAGGCCGCGGCAAACGCGGCGCACCTTCCCGCACCGGTCCGCGCGCTGTTCGTGGACGGCTTTTCGGTCGCCGCGAAGCGGGGCCTCGAGGTCGGCGCCGGACAGAGCGGCACCGCGCTGCAGCTTCCGCCGGGCGTCTCCGCGGATCTCGCGGCGCAGATCGGCCAGGTCGCGCATGTGGTCTTCACGCACGCGTTCGTTGACGCGATGCGACCCGCGATGGCGCTGGCTCTTGCGGTCGTCTTCATCGCCGCGCTCGTGATGCTGCGCGCGCGTCAGCCGCGGAGTGCGACAGCGCTCGAGGTCGTCGAGGCTGCGGCATACAACGAAATGGAAAGGACATCTTGAGATGGATGCAGATCGACAAGCAGACAACGGTTGGGTCGGCGCGTTCCTTCTCGTAATCCCCGGCATGTCCGTCTTCGGTGCGGGGATCGGACTTGCGTTCGGTCAGGCGATCGCCGGCGCCGTCGCCGGCCTCGGTCTCGGCGCCGTGGCCTGGGGCGTCGTGGTGTCAGTCCTGCGGAAGTAAGGCGTCTTGTGAGACCAGCGAGAGAGCATGGTTTCGCCTAGTTCGTGCTTGATCGCGGATGTGGGTCACGCCTGAATTTCCGCGTAAAATGAGTGCTCCGCCGAGGTAGCTCAGTTGGTAGAGCAATGGTCTGAAGAATCGCGAACAGCGTGATCTGCGAAATTGCTCGGAAACTCGCGGCTGATACCGAAATTCGGGCTCGAGGAGCAATGGCCTCAACGGTCAATAGTCTAGGAAGTGCGGCGGGCAGGCCGTACGTTTTCCTCGCGGCTACGACACACGCGGGACCCATCTCTTCCTCGTGCCGTTCAACCTGCGGCGGTGATGCGCCGCGAGTGTCTAACCGACCCGGTTCCGGCTCACGTCTGCGTTCGTCATCGCTGGATCGGAGACGTCGGACGAGCCTATAACCCCCTGCGACCGCTAAGACGATGCCGGCTGGCCACTGCAGGCCTTGGTTGGGAACGCGGAGCGCGCCCACGCCCGCCTTCAGTATCGCGTTCGCCGTCGACGTAGCGGCGGTCCTCGATGAGCCCCTCGCGCGCTCGATCGCCGGCTCGTTCAGTCTGGTGGCGATGACGCACCGCCCATACCTGAGGCGCTTGCTGCAGATTCCCTGCTCGACCACACCTCGCGGATCGCGGAATGACAGAACCGCTGCATGGAGCAGCGCGATCCGATGAAGTCCGGAGCCGTGCCCCACCGCCCGTCCCTCCTGCGTGACCCGGAGTTCCTGAAGTACTGGGTCGCACACACGGTGTACGGCTTCGGGTTCCCGATCGCCGGTTTGGCTATCCCGATCGTCGCTGTCGTCTCGCTCGGCGCCGGCCCGATCGAGATGGGATACCTCGGCGCGGCGGGGACGTTCGCCTTCCTCGTCGTCGGACTTCCCGCCGGAGTCCTCGTCGACCACATGCGTCGGCGTCCGCTCATGATCGCACTCGACTTGCTTGGCGCGGGACTCCTGGTGCTCGTGCCGCTCGCGGCGCTCCTCGGAATGCTTCGGATGGAGTTGCTCTACAGCGTCGAGTTCCTCCTTGGGTGCCTTGGTGTCATCTCCACGGTGGCGTTCCAGGCGTTCCTGCCGACGCTCGTCGGTCGCGACCGGCTTGTCGAAGCCAACAGCCGCGTCCAGCTCAGCGCGTCGGCGGGGCAGGTCGCCGGTCCGAGTGTCGGCGGCCTGCTTGTCCAGCTCATCACCGCGCCCTTCGCCATCGTCGCGACCGTCCTGAGCAATCTCCTCGGCGTGATGCTGCTGTCGGTCATTCGCGTGAACGAGCCAACTCCGGCACCGCCTGAACGCTCGCTACTGGGAGAAGTAGGCGAGGGACTGGAGATCGTGATCAAGGATCCGCACATCCGCCCGATCATGCTTTGCGGCACCACACACAACATCTTCAGCAACGGGATGCTCGTTGCGCTCTACGTCCTCTTCGCGACACGCGAGCTTCACGTGACGCCTGCGGAGCTGGGCCTCATCTTCGCGGTCGCCGGTCCGGGCTCCATCATCGGCGCGGTCATCGCCGCGCGCGTCCCACGTCTCCTCGGGCTCGGTCCGGCCATCGGACTGATGCAGCTCCTCACCGGAGTCGCACGCTGCGCCATGCCCGTCGCGGCGCTCGCGGCGACGGCGGTCCCGCCGTTCGTCACGCTGGCGGCGGGCGAGTTCCTGCTCGCGATCGTGAGGACCGTCTTCAACGTGAATCAGCTCAGCCTCCGCCAGTCGATCACACCGGATCACCAGCTGGGACGTGTGAACGCGAGCATCCGCTTCGTCATGTGGGCCGCCGTTCCGTTTGGCGCGCTCGCCGGCGGATTCCTCGGCGACCGCATTGGTCTGCTTCCGACGATCTGGATCGGTGTCACGGGCACCACGATCGCGTCGCTCTGGATCTTCCTCACCTCAGTGCGATCGCTGCGTGAGGCGCCGCAGCCGCTGCCGGCTTCGTAGCCTTGGTCTGACGGACCACTCGTCGCACCGTGAACGGTCAGGTCGCCTGCCACATCGCTACGATCCCGTCGTGCCGGAGATCCGATACGACGCGTCCGTCATCCGCCGGTACTTCGACGAGTTCGGCATCCGCGAGTGGGAGCGCCTCGAACGACGACCGATGGACCGGGTCAACTTCGAGATGCATCGCCGGATGCTCGACCGCTTCGTGCGGTCCGGCGATCGCGTCCTTGAGATCGGCGCAGGGCCGGGCCGCTTCACCATCGAGCTCGCGCGGGTCGGAGCGCGGGTCACGGTCACTGACATCTCACCTGCTCAGCTCGATCTGAATAGCGAAAAGGTGGCCGCGGCCGGCGCGGAGGGTGCGGTGGTCCAACGCGCCGTCCGCGACGTCCTGGATCTCGGCGCATACGCGGAGGGGGCGTTCGATGCGACGGTGTGCTACGGAGGCGCGCTCAGTTAGGTCATCGAGCAGGCCGATCGCGCGCTCGAGGACATGCTCCGCGTTACGACGCCTGGCGGCTACGTCCTCTTGGTCGCCATGTCGCTCCTCGGGTCGGTGCGGCGCTACCTCCCTGATCTACTCGAGGAGACGAAGAGGTTCGGTCTTGAGGTCGTGGATCGCGAGGTCACGACAGGGGATCTGCCAGCCGAGACGACGGGTGGTCAGCCGATGCGCCTCTATCGCTGGGCCGACCTTGAGGCCCTGCTGCGCCGGCATCGGTGCGAGCTGGTCGCGGCGTCAGCTGCAACTGCCTATCCGTCGGCAACGACGCCGCCCTCGCGGCGGTCACGTCGGACGAGCAAATGTGGACGACGTTCCTCGCGTGGGAGGTGCGCGCATGCGAACAGCCGGGTGCACTCGACAGTGGGAGGCACATCATCGCCGTGATACGGAAGCCGGCGTGAGCCGCGACCCGCAGCCGTACAAGCACGTCCGGAAGGACGCGCGCACCGACTGCCACATCCTGCGCCTCGGCGAAGACGTCTCTCGCGGATCGACGCGACGGCACGGAGGGCCGCAGACTTGGTGCGGCAGACCATGTCGTGCTCAGATGTTCGATTCGATTGCGAAATTCCGAATAGAATGAGGACTCCGCCGAGATAGCTCAGTTGGTAGAGCAATGGTCCGGCATGGCACTACTCATGATTCCGACGCGTGTTTCATCTCTGCGAACATCGCCACGCGTTTTGTCTTCAGCGTTCCCGGGGCGTAGGCCGCGTGCCACTCGGTTCCCGTCTCATCAAGGGTGAGCGCCTTGAGCGCTTTATCGTCCTGCCTGCCCCTGCGCGCTTCGGTCACCGACCGGAAGTAGTAGTGGAAGAAGAGGCGGTTGAACTCGGTGAAGTAGATGTCGGCGACACGGGTGTCCCCTCGGATGATGACCATGTTCTCGTCGTTGTCGTTGGTCGAGGCCTTGCTGAAGTTCGCCGAGCCCGACACGACGATCGGGTCGTCGCTGAGTGGGTCGTGCAGCAGGAACTTCGAGTGGATGTAGGCGACGTGCTTGTTGAGCTGGAGCTCGCGGGTGTTGGTCTCGTTGACCCACTGATAGAGCGGCGCCTTGATGAACGAGCCCCACGCCGAGTAGACGTTGTTCCTTGCGTTCAGGGCCACGAACGCGGTCTTCGGCTTCGTGCCGGCCTTGGGCTTTGGTGGCAAGTCGCGCTTCTCTAGGAGCATGAAGATGAGCGGGCCAGAGGCGTCATTGTTACTGAGCACGTCCTTGAACTGCTTGCCGACGCCGAAGGCGAGCGTGATCGCAGCCGACTTTTTCGAGTCGTCCACAAGCTTGGCGTACGAGTTGAGGACAGCGAGTCCTTGCCGGGGAGAGAACACTGGCATCACACCCTTGATCGCAGCGATCGTCGTCGGTGCCTTCGCGATTGCTTCGACCTTCGCGCGATAGTCCTTCTTCTTCTTGGTCGCGTCGGACTTCGCGTCGCCCTTCTGCGAACCCGGGTCGGTCGAAAGAAGCTTCCAGTACTTCTGGTACGCGCTGGCGGCCTTAGCGTCCCGGATCCAGTGCCCCACGTTGGTCTGCCCGAAGATGCCGCCCTGCGTAATGTTCGTCGAGCCGGTCCACACCTCCGCCGGAGTGCCCTTCTTCCCCTTCAGCAGCACCATGAACTTGTTGTGCTCGATGTTGGCCGGATTCGCTTCCCGCCAAATGACGGCGGAGTCTGGGAGGTGGGCCGCGGTTTTCGTCCTTTCGTTCTCGTCGCGCGGGAAGGGCGGGCTGACCTTCCCGGTCTTCTTGCTCTTCTTCCCGTTCTGCTTGCCGTCGAGGATGATTCGGACCTTCACGCCGCCCGTCGTGCGTGCTGTCTGGAGCGCATTCGCGACCGGCTGGTAGCTGAACTCGTAGAAACAGCAGAGCAGGGTGTCGCCTTTCTTCGCGTTCTTGATGAACTCGAGGATGCCCTGGTCGAGTTTGCGCGACAGCCACTTGTATGCGTCCGCCCGTTTTGCCGGTGGCAGCTTGTCGGGCTTCTTGTTCCCGTATTTGCGCGCGTAGGCCTGGCTGCTGGCGACGCCGCGGTTGAAAAACACGTCGTGGGTCGTCGTGCTGAAGAGTTTCTCCGTCCGGATCTTGATGGAGATCGCCGGGAACTCGGGTCGCGGAACGAGGTGCGTCTTCGTTCCCTCGAGCGGGGTGAAGACGTACTCGTACGGACGGTCGTCGAGGACGTTGAAGTCGTCCCAGACGAAGCTCTGGAGCGGATGCTTCCACATGCTCTTCTCGGGGATCGACGTGCTGGAGGTCCCGATCTCGGACTTGAAGACCTTCGAGTTGAGCATCGGGAGGGTGCGATTCTTGGCGCCCTGGGGCAGGCTCGTGTCGGTGCGATCGATCGCGAAACCGAAGAGTCCGGTGCGCGCTACGTCAGTGGCGCTGATTCCGAACGAGACAGTGCCGTTGCCGCTGACCGCGAAGACCTGGATGCCGTTGACGACCTTCGACCTGAAACGCATCTCCGCCTCCCCGCATTGCTTCCTGCGGCCGACGGTCTAGCGAGCGGTTCACGACTTGTCAAGTAGAACTTGCTTTCGATGATCTATTCGATGTTCTAACCGTGGACTCGCCCTAGCGAACAGAAGCCTCCGCGTGTCCTCGGTGGTAACGCTGGAGCACTTCCACGAATCGCCGAGCGAAGTCGGACTCAAGACCGCGTCTGACGACTCGCCGTCCCGCGCGTCGGATCGAAGTCCTTCGAGATCCGCGAATAATCAGATCAGGCAGGTAGAGCAATGGTCTGAAGAATCGCAGTCCGCCTCTATTGGCGAGTTCCTTCGAGAACCCGCGACTGATACCCAAATTCACCTACAAAGAACAATGGTCTAAGCGACTAATAGTCTTGGACGGTGCGGCGGGCAGGTCGCACGTTTTCGCCGTGTTTTCATGCCGCCATCCAATGCGACGACCTCGTCACGAGGGCCCCTCATAGGCAGATGCGTCGCCGAGCGCAATGCCGAAGTCGGAATGAATGGAACGACGGGATGGCGTTTCCCACCTATCGAGCGAGACTAGGAATCGCGTCTACGAGCGTGGTCGGCGACTCTGGTCTCGAGATCGCGAGCATGCACCGACACGCTCTCGGTCTCTCCAATTGAGCCCGTGGGTCCTCGCCGCCGAGGTCACGGATTATCATTCCGTCCGTGCCCGAGGGCCCTGTCGTCTCTCGAGCGATCTGGGCGCTGCCTGCGGCCGGACTGCTGCTCGGCATCCCCTGGCTCAAGCCGTGGTTCGCGGACGCGCAGGACCTCGCTCCGCAGACGTTCGCTTTCGCCGCGCGCCGGGGCGATCTCGTGACGAGTCCGGCCCCACGCGACCTCGACGCCTGGGCGCGCATCGCCACCTCCGACG
>DATDEH010000090.1 GCA_036523395.1 Candidatus Limnocylindria bacterium
TCGACGCCGACGGGAACGACGCCGAGGCACATGAGCACCGCGGGGAACGGCCCGCGGCCAGGCGGCCGGTAGAGCTCCGCCTGGGCCATCCCGTCCCGCGTGTTGTAACTGACGTTCTCGATCACGGGTGCTCGAGTCAACGCGTCGAGGGGCGTCGAAGGAAGCATCGGAAGCAGCCTCAACACGAATCCGAGCGCGCGGCCGTGTGCGCGCGCGGCAAGGCGTAGTTCAGCCAAGAAAGAACTCCCACAAGGACGCGACGAGGAACAGCGGAGTGATGACGAGGTACGCGACCGCGACATCGCGCGGGCGATCCTTCGGCAGGCCCAGCCACGTGTCACCTTGTGCCTTTCGGACAGCCCGCCATGCGCCGACGCCGAGATACACGCCCATACCGCCCACGATGGAATACGGGATGAGCTGGAGCAGCAACGTAACGAGGTAGTACGCCGCGCTGCCGGGATCATCGAGACGGCTCTGATGGCGCGCGTCCACCGAAACGATGCCTCCGACCCACCCGCGGTAAGCGACGATCGGGTACGAGCCAACTACCGTGATCCCGGTCACCGTGCCGGTGCCGCCGCCGAGAACGAGATTCGACGCGAAGTCCAGCAGAGCCGCCCGCAGGTGGTCGCCGCCGCGGTGCGCCACGAGGATCTCGCTTGTCTGCGCGGCACCGACGATCGCGTCGCGGCGCTCGAGCGCAAAGCTGTTCCCCGTGCTCACCATCACGATGCCCGCAACGAGCGACAACAGGTATGTCGCGGCGACCGTGAGGATGGCCACCCGGCCACGACGGATCGCGGCGAGGGAGGCGCTGAGCAGTGAGCGCATCCCTCCGCTCGCGACTTAAGAGCGCACCACGGCCTCCGCGGGCCAGCGCAGCAACAGCAGGCTGACGAGCACCGTAGCGTTCACCACGAGAGCGGCCAGTGTGTTGAAGGGCGGCCACGTCCCGAAGAACAGCGTGATGCCGACCAGCGAGACGACCGCTGCGGCGATCGCGAGCGGCCGCCAGGCCTCTCCGGGCAGAACGATGCCCCAGAACGACAGCGCCGCGGCGACAAAGCCGACCATCGAAATGACCCAGAACCCGCTCGCGACGGCCGTGCTGGTGGCGATCGGCAGCGCTGGCATCAGCCACGACCGAGCCGCCTGCCATCCTCCCGTCGGATCGCTGGGCCGCAGCGCGATCCACGCGAGCGCGCCGAGCGCGCCGCCGTGGCCAAGCCCATGGATCATGAGCGCGCCAAAGATCAAGCCTCGCGCGGTGTCAGCAGACATCTAGCCCACCTCGTTCCAACACTTTGTTCCATCAGGAGCGTGGGCTCTCACCGCGTGCCCTCGATAGGGTCGGCCAGATCGTCCTTCTGTCAGGTATGGCCTTACGCGCGCGTGGCGCCCAGCCCCTGCCGAAGAAGGTCCGATCAACCCTAGTGCGGATCGCCGTCGCAGTGGACTCTTCTGGAGCGAACGACATGCAGGAGGCATGAGTGATGACCACGGTCGTCGCGGCTGCCGCGGTCCGCGCCAAAGACATACCCACCGCGCCGACGCGCGACCAGAGTGACGAGTCCGCGTGGAGGACCCTCTATCGGGTCGGCGGACTCGCTGCGCTCGGTGTCGTCGCCCTCGTGCCGATACAAATGATGGTCTTCGTCGTGTGGCCTCCGCCGACGACCGTTCTGGGATGGTTCAGCCGGTTCCAGGACAACGGCCTCATCGGCCTCCTCGACATGGATCTCCTGATGCTCGCGGACTACATCTTGTTCGCGCTGTTGTTCCTCGCGCTATTCGTGACGCTCCGGCGCACAAGTGCATCGATCGCGGCCATCTCCGTGGCGCTCGAGCTCGTCGCGATCGCGACCTATTTCGCTTCGACCACCGCGTTCGAGATGCTCTCGGCGAGCGGCCAGTACGCTGCTGCGAGCACTGACACCGAGAGAACGATCGCGCTCGCGGTAGGACAGGTGCTGCTTCTGACCTGGCAGGGCACCGCGTTCAGCGCGAGCTACGTTATCGCCGGCATGGCGCAGCTTCTCATCGCGATCGCCATGCTCCGGGGTGGCCCATTCGGGAGGATCACCGCGTACGCGGGAATCCTCGCGGGCGTACTGACGCTGGTGCCACCGACCATCGGCACGCCGGGACTCATCCTGTCACTCGTATCGCTGTTGCCGATGTGGGCCTTCCTGATCCTGGCCGGGCGCAGGCTCCTGCTGCTGTCGTCAGATGGCAAGGAGCGTGGCGCGGCCACAGAAGAATTGAAGTTAGGAGGTGATTCTTGATGATGTTCCCCGGTACCGTCGACTACGGATACATGGCCTGGATGATGTTCGGCTCAGTCGTCCTGTGGGTCGCCCTGATCGCTTTTGTGGCGTTCGTCTTCGTCAAGCTCATGGCGGGTCGTGAAGGCGACGACGCCGTCGAGATGCTGAAGCAGCGACTCGCACGCGGCGAGATCAACGCAGAGGAATTCCAGTCGCGTCGCGCCCTTCTTATCGGTCGCTAGTCACGCCGCCGGGCCGCATCACGCTGCCTGCACCTGGCCTTAGACCGGCGACGCTCAGCGCGCCGCCGTAAGGGCGCGCAGCTCCCGCGCGATGACCGCATCCTCGCGAGCGAAGACGACAAGCACGGCGACCGGTCCGACGACGAGCGCACGATCCGCCCGCACCGACAGCTCATCGACCGGCGGCACGCCGATCGCCGCGAGGCGGCGCACGATGCCGGCGCGCACGCTGGCCGCGTTCTCGCCGATGCCGCCGGTGAACACGACCGCGTCGAGGCGGGGGAGCGCGGTCGCGGCGGCGGCGATGGCTCCAGCGGCCGACCGCTCGAACACCGCGATCGCGAGAGCCGCACGTTCGTCGGTCGGCGCGAGTGTGAGGAGCTCGCGCATGTCTGCCGTCCGGCCGGAGAGCGCGAGCAGACCGGAGCGATGCTCTAGCGCGTCCTCGAGCGCTTGGGGATCGAGCCCGTGGTCCCGCTGCGCGGCGAGCAGCACGCCCGGGTCGACCGATCCCGCGCGCGTCCCCATCACGAGTCCCTCGAGCGGCGTCATGCCCATCGAGGTGCTCACCGCGCGCCCGCGCCACACCGCGCTCACGGAGCAGCCCGCACCGAGGTGCGCGACGACGACGCCGACGTCCTCGCGTCCGAGCAGCACGCCCGCACGCTCGACGGACCATGTGACGGAAAGGCCGTGGAATCCATAACGGCGGTATCCCCAGTCCGCGTACCACTCATAGGGGAGGGCATATACGTATGCCTCGGCGGGTAAGGTCGCGTGGAAAGCTGAGTCGAACGCAGCGCCGTGCGGCACGCCTGGCAGCGCGGCGCGGGCCGCGGCGATGACCTCGGCGGCGACGGGGTTGTGGAGTGGCGCGAGCCACGCAAGCTCCCGGATGCGCTGGAGCACGGCGTCGTCGACCAACGTCGTTCGGGTGAAAAGCGATCCACCGTGCACCACGCGATGCCCGACGGCGCCGATCGCGGACAGGTCGATCCCTGCGGCCACGATCGACTGCGATGCGCGACGGAGCGCGTCTGGGGCATCGCCAACGTTTCGCATCGGGACGGTGGTGCTCGCCTCCGCGTCGTCTGAGCCGGCAGCGAGCACACTTGCCTTGAGCGTCGACGATCCGGCATTCAGCACGAGCACGCGTTCGCGCACCCGGCGAGCCTAGGCCGCGACGCCCTGAGATGCAGCGCATGACCAGGAGGCAAGAGGTGGCAACGAGGACAAAGTCGGTCGCGGCGGGCCCGCTCTCCGCGGACGAACTCCGTCGCATCGACGCGTACTGGCGCGCCGCGAATTACCTCGCTGTCGGGCAGATCTATCTTCTCGACAATCCGCTCCTGCGCGAGCCACTCCGGCCGGAGCACGTCAAGCCGCGCCTTCTCGGCCACTGGGGCACGACCCCGGGTCTGAACTTCATCTACGCGCATATGAATCGCGCGATCCGGACGTGGGACATCGAGGCGATCTTCATCACGGGCCCTGGACATGGCGGACCGGCTGTTCTGGCGAATGTGTACCTCGAGGGCACCTACAGCGAGACCTATCCCGATGTTTCGCGCGATACCGCGGGCCTGACGAAGCTGTTCCGGCAGTTCTCGTTCCCCGGTGGTGTGCCGAGCCACGTGTCGGCTGAGATCCCCGGGTCGATCCACGAGGGTGGCGAGCTTGGATACTCGCTCGCGCACGCATACGGCGCCGCGCTGGACGATCCGTCGCTGCTCGTGTGCTGCGTGATCGGCGATGGCGAGGCGGAGACAGGGGCCCTCGCGGCATCGTGGCACTCGAACAAGTTCCTCGATCCGGTCCACGACGGCGCCGTGCTGTCGATCCTCCACCTGAACGGCTACAAGATCGCCAACCCGACCGTCCTCGCGCGCATGCCCGAGCGCGAGCTGCGCGCGCTTCTCGAGGGATACGGGCACGTCCCGATCTTCGTTGAGGGCGATGACCCGAAGGCGATGCATCAGCAGATGGCCGCGGCGCTCGATCGCGCCGTGAAGGACATCCGTCGGATCAAGGACGACGCCCGCGCGGCCAGACACGCGCGCCGGCAGCCATCGCCGATGATCGTGCTCCGCACGCCGAAGGGCTGGACCGGGCCGAAGACGGTCGACGGCAAGCCGGTCGAGGGCACGTGGCGTTCGCACCAGGTGCCGGTCGACGCGGCTCGGACGAATGGTGAACACCGGGCCATCCTCGAGCGATGGATGCGCTCGTACCGTCCCGAACAACTCTTTGACGAGAACGGCCGACTCGCGGCCGAGCTCGCAGCGCTGCCGCCGTCGGGCGAGCGACGGATGAGCGCGAACCCGCGCGCGAACGGCGGTGTGCGACTGCGGGATCTGGATCTGCCGGATTTCCGGAACTACGCGGTCGCCGTGCCCGCGCCAGGGGCGACGTCCGCGGAGCCCACGCGTGTCCTCGGAACGTTCCTGCGCGACGTGATCGTGCGCAACCAGGATCGCTTTCGGCTCCTCGGTCCCGACGAGACCACATCGAATCGCCTCGGTGCGGTCTTCGAGGTGACCGAGCGCGTCTTCAGGGATGAGATCCTTCCGACGGACGAGCACATCGCACCGCATGGGCGCGTCATGGAGGTGCTGTCGGAGCAGATGATCGAAGGCTGGCTCGAGGGCTATCTCCTCACCGGCCGCCACGGTCTCTTCAACTGCTACGAGGCTTTCATCCACATCGTCGACTCGATGTTCAACCAGCACGCGAAGTGGCTGAAGGTCACGCGCGCGCTGCCGTGGCGCCGGCCGATCGCTTCGCTGAACTACCTTCTCTCGTCGCACGTGTGGCGACAGGACCACAACGGCTTCTCGCACCAGGACCCTGGCTTCATCGACCACGTGGTCAACAAGAAGGCCGAGGTCATCCGCGTGTACCTGCCGCCCGACGCCAACACCCTCCTATCAGTGACCGATCACTGCCTGCGGAGCCGCAATTACGTCAATGTGATCGTGGCGGGGAAGCAGCTGGAGCAGAACTGGCTGTCGATGGACGACGCGGTGGAGCACTGCGCGCGAGGCATCGGCATCTGGGACTGGGCGAGCAGCGAAGACGGCGGCGAGCCGGACGTGGTGCTCGCGTGCTGCGGCGACGTGCCGACGCTCGAGACGCTCGCGGCCGCCGATCTGCTCCGGCAACACCTCCCCGACCTGCGCGTGCGCGTCGTGAACGTCGTCGACCTCATGCGCCTGCAGCAGGACACCGAGCATCCACACGGTCTACCCGACGTCGAGTTCGACGCGATGTTCACGACGGACAAGCCGGTGATCTTCGCGTATCACGGGTACCCATGGCTCATCCATCGTCTCGCGTACCGTCGGAGGAACCATCCGAACCTGCACGTGCGCGGGTATAAGGAGGAAGGCACGACGACGACGCCATTCGACATGGTCATGCTCAACGATCTTGACCGCTTCCACCTTGTCATGGACGTCATCGATCGCGTGTCGGGTCTCCGCGAGCGCTTCGAGGCCGTGCGTCAGCTGATGCAGGAGAGGCGGGTCGCATGCCGCGCGTACACGCGCGAGCACGGCGAGGATGCGCCGGAGATCACACAGTGGGCGTGGCCGACGAAGAGCAAGTGAGCTGGTGATCGACCCGTGACGCATGACCGCGCGCGAGTCCTTCCGGGCTCGCGCGCGGGTGGTCTGAGAGAACCCGATTTAGTAGCGGAGCCCGCCGCCCGCGCTGACCGCGCGTGGGAGGATCCCTGCTTCGATCGCGTCGCGGTCGGCATCCGTCACCAGGATGCCGGGAGCGGTGAGGAGGGCCTTGACGTTGACCAATGCATCCCTGGCCTCGAGGTCCCCGACGCCGTGGGCGGCCAGCGCGGCGTCGATCGCGGCGGCGACCGCCCTCGGCAGCGTCGGCAAGACCGTGAATGAGACGTGCATGCCCGCGGCGTAGTGGCCCGGCTGGTTGCAGATGAGGACGTACTTCCCGGGATCGAGCGTGGCCGTGAACGTCTTTGTCGTGCCCGGTTCGATATCCTCGGCCTCCCCGACGTTCTCGGTCTCCTGGGCCTTGCTCGGATCGTCGGCACGCGCCGGGATCGCGCCCTCGGCGAGATCCGTCTTGAGCACGGCGAGCTCGTGCAGCGCCGTGCCGGCATTCGTCACGGTGAACGTGACCGGTCCAGCGATGGCGAACTTCTGAGTAAGCCCGATCGACATCTCCTTCTCGGTCACGCCGACCGATCCGCTGACGGTCAGGGCGGCGTGCATGCCCGCGCCGTGGTGGCCAGGCTTGTTGCAGACGAGAAGGTATTTGCCGGGACCGAGGGTCAACGACAGACTAAGCTTCGCTCCGGGCGGCACGGGATCGATCTCTCCGGCGTTCCCGACCTCGGCGGCCTTGCCGGCCTCTTCCTCGTTATCCGGGAGTGCGCCTTCGGCGATGTCCGTCTTCAGGACGACGAGCTCGTGCTCGGCCGCGCCGGTGTTCGTGATGTCGAAGATCACCGGGCCCGCCGGGATGGTCGCCACGCTGAGAGTGATCGACATCTCTTTGAGCGTGACGCTCACGTGGGTTGCGGTGGCCGCGCTGGTCTCTGCGGCCGCCGGTGACGCGGTCCACGCAGCCCCAGCAAGCGCGAGGGTCGCCGCGGTCGCGAAGGTCAAGAAGCGTTTCATCGCAGGCTCCTCCTCAATTGATCGTGAATCCGACGTGCATGCCGATGAGGTAGTGCGCTACCTGGTTGCAGAGCAGGACGTATTTGCCGGCCCCCAGAGTCAACGTGAGCGTCGCGGTCCCGCCCGGATTGATGACCTGGGTCTGCGTGACAAATCCCGGCTGTGCGACCATTCCCGGCTTCGACGGGTCCGCCGGTATCTGGTTCTGTGGGACGTCGGTCTTGAGCACCACGAGCTGGTGGATCACCGTTCCAACGTTCTTGACCGCGAACGTCACGGTGCCCGCCTGCGCGGATGAGCGATCGAGCTTGATGGCGATGTCGCTGAGCGCCACGGCGACCGGTCCGGACTGTGGCTGCGACGTCGGAGCGAGCGTGACGACCGGCGGCGCCGTGGGCGCCGAGGTGGCCGACGCCGGGGTGGCCGACACGACAGCGACCTCGGTCGCCGTCGGTGACGCCGCGTGGTCGTGGGTCGGAGTGGCGATCGAGGTGGGGGCGGAGCTGGCGGTGGCAAGCGGGCTGGCCTCTGCCGGTGGTGCTGGTGCGGTGGCGTTGGTCACCACCGCGGCTGTGGGTGCGTTGTTGGCTGACGAGGTCGTTGTCTTTGCGGCTGCGCCGCCGGAGCAGGCCGCGACGAGCAGCCCGAAAAGGGCTGCCACGATGCCTGCGTTCATCGGTGTGCGGGTCTTCTTGATCATCATTTCTCTCAGACCTCCGCTTGAGACGCTACCGACGCCGTCTGACGAACCCCTGTTCCCGCCCGCACGAAATCTGACGATCGTCTGACAGATCAGCCGCCGCAGCTCGCCCTGGAAACGGTCTTATTCCGGCGGATACGGGCGAGGCGCCGACTCGCGTCGGCGCCTCGCGCACGCCCCGAGTACGAGCATCGGAAATCGCGGCGAACGGGAGGGACCGGCGGCCGGCTGACCCGCGAGGACGGAACCTGACAGTCGTCTGACGGAATCGGAGCGGGCTGGGGTGATCAGGGCTTCGCGAACAAGTACCCCACACCACGCTTTGTCAGGATGTACCGCGGCGAGGCCGGGTCGTTCTCGATCTTGCGCCGAAGCCGGCGGATCGCTGTCTGCAGCAGCTCCGTCGCTCCGGAGTAACCGGGCCCCCAAACGTGTCGCAGCAGCTCATCCTGGACGATGACGCGACCTGCGTTCGCCACGAGCTGCTCGAGTAGGCGGTACTCCCCCGGGCTGAGCTCGACCTCTCGCCCGAGCAGCGTGACCCTGTGCTGATCGAGGTCGATGTGAAGATCCCCTGCGTCGAATGTCGGACTGAGACTCGCGCCGGGAGCGGCCTCCGTGCGGCGGAGGACGGCCTCGACGCGGGCGAGGAGCTCGTTCGCGCTGAACGGCTTGGTGATGTAGTCGTCGGCCCCGAGCTTCAGGCCACGGACCTTCTGTTCCTCCTCGGCGCGAGCGGTCAGCATGATGATGGGCACCGTCGACTGCTCGCGGATGCGCCGACACACTTCATACCCGTCCATGTCGGGCAGCTTCAGGTCCAGTACGACGAGGTCCAGCTCCTCGCGCTCCACCGCGTTCAGAGCGCTCAGGCCGTCGACGGCCTGAAGCACGCGGTAGCCGCGGCGCGAGAGGTTCATCTCCAGCAGCTCGCGGTACCTCCGCTCGTCATCGACGACCAGCACCGTCGTCGTTTTCAGTTCGATGCCCCGACCGTCTGGGCCATGGCGACCGGTACGGTGAAGCGGATCGCGGTCCCCGGCTGGCGACCCAGACGCCATTCCACCGGCGGGCTCTCCGCCCAGATCCGGCCTCCATGAGCCTGCACGATGCCTCTGCAGATCGCGAGGCCGATCCCAGTGCCGGCGATGCCTCGAGCTCGTGCGACCTGTCCACGATGGAACCGCTCGAAAACACTTTCCAGCTCCTCGGCCTTGATCCCGAGGCCCTCGTCGAGCACGCTCACGACGATCTCTTTTCCGTGGGCCGTGGCACGCACGGCGATATTGCCGCCCTCCGGCGAGTACTTGATCGCGTTGTCCAGCAGGTTGTACAAGACCTGCTCGACGCGACGAGCGTCCGCCCAGATGGGAGGCAGCGTCGAAGGCACGGCCACCACGAAGCGATGGTCCGTCCCGCGTAGCTGGATGCGCTCGACCGCGGCATGCACGAGCGGTCCCAGCCGGATCGGGACCGGAGACACGCTGAGCGAGCCCGCGCCGATCTTCGTCATGTCCAGCAAGTTGTCGACGAGCTCCTTGAGCTCGTTGCTCGCGTCGGCGATCACCTCGATGCAGTGCCGCATGGCGACAGTGTCCTTCGGAGCATCGGGCAGCAGGAGGGTCGTGGCGTAGCCCATGATGAAACCCAGCGGCGTGCGCAGCTCATGCGAGACGGTGGACAGGAACTCTTCCTTGAGGCGGTCCACCTCCGCCTCTGCGGAGATGTCGCGCAGCACGTGGACGATGCCGGCGACCCGGCCCGTCTGATCGCGGATGGCCGAGCGCGTGATGGCCACGTTCGCCTCGCCGCCGCCCTGCCGGCGCAGGATGGTCTTGCTCACGCCCAGATCGGGCTGCGCAGACAGCAGCGGACAATCGCGCCGGCAATCGTCGAGCGCCGCGTCGTTCGGGCAGATCACCTCACAACACGGTCGGCCGAGGACGTCCTCGACGTTCCAGCCGGTCAGTGCCGAGGCCGACGGATTGAACGCGGTGATCCGCAGATCCGGGTCGGTCGTTACGACAGCGTCGGCCATGGATGACACGATGCCTTCGTATCGGCTCTTCTCCAGAGCCAGGTCCGACAGCGCGCCCTGGAGCTCGCGACGCATGTCGTCGAAGGCCTCGGCCAGCACGCGCACCTCGCCCTCCCCGTCGCGCGGGACCGGCGTCGAGAGGTCGCCGGCGGCGATCTGGCGGCTGGCGGCCGCGAGCGCAAGGATCGGGCGGGCAACGCTCCGCGTCGTGAGCCAAACGAGGACCAGCGCCAACCCGAGCGACAGCGTTCCGAAGAGGATGATCTGCTGTTGCCAGCGGCTCGCGTCCGCCGACAGCTCCGCGTCCGACCCGCCGATCGCGAGCCCCCACGGGACGCTCCGCAGTGGCACGAAGGCCATGTCGTGGCGCTGGCCCTGGTCCGCGGGATCGACCGGTCCCACGGGCGCGGTCAATCCAACAGCACTCGCGTGCCCGGCGAGAAGTGGTTCGTAGAAGTCGGGATGCTCGCCCGGGCCCAGTGCGTGCCCGGCCTCCGACGACGCGACCACGCGATCGTATTGATCGATGAGCTCGGCGTGTCCGGTGTGGGCGAGACCACGCGCGCTCGCCACGAGATCGTGGATCGGGCCTTGATCGGGCCGCATCACCAGACCGAGGACTCCGATCGCCTGGCCATCGATCCCAATGACAGGCACGGCAAGAAATGCCGCGACCCGATGCTCGAGAGTGTGGACCCCCGATGCGTACCGCGTCCGCGTGGCCAGCGGCGCGAGCAGCGACGGCTGAGAACCGACGTAGTCGGCCCGCAGGCCCGGATCCATGGCCGTAGACCAGGTGATGGCCCCGTTCCCACCAAGGAAAACGACCCCGCCGACACGTGAGTCTTCTAGGCCGAACGCATCGTCCAGTACCTGCCTTTGCCGCGTCGGGTCCCCGGACGCTTGGCCGACCAGCATCGCAACGCGCTCGAGTCGACCGAACCGCAGCTCGATGTCGGAGTCGATGAAGCTCGCGGTGGACGTTGCCACGCTGAGCCACTGCCCGATGGTGCGCTGCTTGCCATCGTCGGCGATCGCGGACCCAAGCATGCCGAACAACGAGAAGATGCCGATGAGGCCGAGGACGACGAATGTGCCGATCTGCCAGCGCAGGGGAAGGCCGGAGGCGCGTTGACCCAAGGCTCTGATCGCTCGTCCTGCACGTCCGAGGCGGGCCCGTTTGTCGACGCCCCACACCCGGGCTTGAAGACCGTTCATCTGATCTGCCTCACGCTGTTGTGCTCTGTTTGCCCCTCACGCGCATGGGCCGTTCGGCTCAACTGACCCTTGAAACCCGCCCGCGCGATCGAGCCGTTCGTCACATTGGAGCCTCGGCGCCTTAGACCGCCCGCATCCTCCGGTGGTGCTGGTACAACCACTCCAGGTAACTCCGGTCCACGTCGCGAATCCCCGCAGGCTCGATGCGCTCGCACACGATGTACGGTGGCGAGACCCTGTCGTTCAGCTCTTTCAGCGATGGGCAGCCGAAGCATTCGTCGATGTCGAGGTCGGCGCGGCGCATCGTGCAGTACACGTGGCCCCCCGCCAAGTAGGAGCGGTGGGTGTCAGTCACCGGATCGCGGTTCGGCGCGGTGCCGCGGCAGGCGTGGCGTGAGGACCGCAAGGAGATAGACGGCCGCTACGAGCGCAACGAGCGTCACGACGGCCCAGACGCCGAGTGCGACCTCGAAGGTCATCCGGCGATGCTGGTGCGGGCGAGATCGCTCCGTGAAGAGCCGAACGGACCACCGGGATGGGCCGGTCCGGCCCTATTCCGAAGTGTGTCAAAGCTGAGTCTGGACGCATGCTCGCTGAACCGCCCTTCGTCGTCGTCGCCAGCGACGACCTCGTCGCGCTCACTTCCCAACGGGACGCGCTGCGGGTCGCGGGCGCTCAGGTCGCTGCCTGTAAACAGGTGAGAGTGGCGCTGGATGCGATCACGTTCCACGTCCCCACGGTCGTCGTGGCCGATGTGGGCATGGACGACGGCCGGGGTTGGGACGTCGTGCACGCCGCTCGGGCCGCGGGCCGGCTCTCGACCATCGTCCTCGACCGCCGCGGCGACGCGGGCACGCGGCGCGCGGCCTTCTCCGCCGGCGCCGACGACGTCATCCGCATTCCGTGCGACCTCGATGAGCTCACGACGCGGGTGCTCACGCTGGCCAGCCGCGCTGATCGCGGCGCCGCTGCGACCGTCCATCGGCTGCACGGACTCACCGTCGACGTTTCGGCGCACGCGGTCCGTCTTCACGGCCGGCCGGTCGTCCTCACGGCACAGCAGTTCGCGATCCTGGCGGCGCTGTTCGAGGCGAACGGCGTGGCTCTTCCGCGAGAACGACTCCTTGCGCGCATCGAGGCTCTCGATGACGAGCCCCCGTCGGAGCGCGCGATCGACCTCCACGTGACTCGTCTGCGTCGCCGTCTCGGCGATGACGCGAAGCAGCCTCGCTACATCGAAGCCGTTTATGGCGTGGGCTACCGTCTGGCGACCGACGCTCCCGGACCGGCGCAGCTCGGCGACAGCGCGGAGGACGTCCTCGCCGCGCTGCCCGACGCGCTTCTCGTGATCGACGCGCGCCGCATGATCCGCTTCGCGAACGACGCGGCCGTGCGCCTGTTCGCGCGTCCCCGCACCGAGCTTCTGGGACGGACCTGCGGCGAGCTGCTGCAGTGCACGGACTGCGCGGGCACGTCGCTCGACGGCCCGCGCTGTTTCGTCCGTGCGCTGCGGCCGGGCACCACCGCACTTCGCGACATGCCCGCGCGGATCCAGGCAGGCGAGGAGCGCGTCCCGGTATCGCTCACCTACGGACAGGTCCAGGCCGACGGGCTCGTCACGCTACAGCTCCGACCGCGCGCGGAAGAAGATCCGAAGGGGTCGGCCCGCCCAGCCTGACATCGGTCGGACACGATCGAGCCATAGCCTCGCCGGCATGCGGACGGTCGCGACCGCCCCTCTCGTCGTCACCCTCGACAGGCCGGATCTCGTGCGCCTGGGAGAGCTTTCGGCGCGTCTGGGCGCCGACAGCGCGCGGGACTGGTCGGGCCGTCTCGGGCGTTCCGGGACCGTTGCGCTGGGCGCGGAGTCGGATGGCAGGCTCGTCGCGTACGCGGCCGCCGAGGTGCGCCGATCCTTCGGACGCGCCACGCCAGCCGCGTGGATCGACGCATTCGGCGTCGATCTCGCGTACCGCGGGCATGGCATCGGACGAACGCTCCTCGCGGAGCTGTTGTCGCGTCTGCGCTCGGAGGGCGCCGATCACGTGTTCACGCTCGTTCCGCTGCATGACCGGACGATGGCGCCGTTCTTCCGCGAGCTGGGCTTCCGCGACGAGCCGATCACGCCGCTGGGGAGAGAGCTGTGACGCTGGCGACGGCCGCGCCGATCGAGGCCGTTGAGCGCTACCGCGAGTCCGTCGAAGATCGTGCTTTCCCCACGGTCCGCGAATGGCGCGCTCGCACCGGACGCATGGTCACCGGATGCTTCCCGGTCTACGCGCCGGTGGAGCTCGCGTACGCGGCGGGGATGCTGCCTGTCGGTCTCTTCGGCGCGGGTAACCAGATCGAGATGGCGCACGCCGACTCGCGGTTCCAGTCTTTCATCTGCTCGATCGTGAAGAGCACGCTCGAGCTCGCGTTCGTCGATCGCCTGGCTCCGTTCGACGCGCTCATGTTCGAGTCGATCTGCGACCCCGCGCGGAATCTCGCGAGCGTGATGGCACGGAACTTCCCGGACCGGCACGTCACCTACGTGCACCTGCCACAGAACATGACTTCGCCCGCGACCGTCGACTATCTCGCCGGCGAGTACCGGCGCGCGGCGGACGAGCTTGGCACGGTGAGCGGGCACGTCGTGGGCACGGAGGATCTTCGCTCGGCGATCGGCGCATTCAACGGTCTTCGTGCGCGCCTGCGCGAGATCTACCAGCTGCGCGCGTCGTCGCCCGAAAAGATCTCGACCGCCGAGCTCTACACCCTCGCGCGGCTCGCGACGCTCACCGATCCGGCCGACAGCGAGCCGCTGATCGCCGAAAGCATCGCGACCGCGCGTGCCCGCGAGTCGCGACCGAAGGATCGCGTCCGGGTGGTGCTGGTCGGCTCGTTCTGCGAGCAGCCGCCGCTCGAGCTCATCACGGCGATCGAGGAGTCCGGCTGCTACATCCTCGACGACGACTTCCTGCTCGGGTGGCGACTCTTCAAGCGCGACATCGCCGTCGACGGCGATCCGTTCCGTGCGCTCGCGCTCGCGTATCTCGATGGGAGCGTCCACCTCAGCACGAAGCACGACCTGCGCCAGCCGCGCGCCGCCGCGCTCATCGCGAGCGCGCGAGCTCACCGCGCCGACGCGGTCATCTTCCTCGGCGCGAAGTTCTGCGAGCCGGGGCTCTTCGATTACGCCCTCTACCGGAAGGCACTGGAGCAAGAGGCCATCCCGCATCTCTTCCTCGAGTTCGAAGAGAAGATGTGGATGTACGACAAGATCCGAACGGAGGTCGAGACCTTCGTGGAATCGATGCTGTTCACATGACCGAGACAAAGGAGATCCGTTACCAGGGCCACCTGCACGAGCTGCAGAAACAGCTCATGGGCGACTACTACGCGCAGCTCACGGCGATCGCTACCGGAAGGTCCGACACCAAGAACGCGCACCTGCTCATCGCCGGCAACCCGGTCGAGCTCGTCCGCGCGTTCGGCATGATCCCGGTGTTCCCCGAGGTGAACGTCCTTCAGCTCGCGGTGCGCAAACAGTCGCTGCCGCTCATCCAGAAGGCCGAGGAGCTGGGCTACGCCGTCGACAATTGCGCTTACGTGAAGGCCGACGTCGGCCTCTATCTCTCCGGTTATCAGGCGCCGTACGGCACGATCCCGAAGGCCGACCTCCTCCTCTGCAACTACGTCGGCTGCAACGTGTACCTCAACTGGTTCGAGCACCTCGCGGAGCTCACCGGCGCGCCCGCGGTGAACATCGACATCCCATTCGTCCGCTCCGCTGACGGCGAGCCGTCGCCGGGCGACGTCGACTACGTCGTGAAACAGCTGGAAGAGCTCATCGTCCAGCTCGAGAACATCACCGGCACCTCGCTCGATATGCCCAGGCTCCGCCGGACCGTGGAGAATTCGGCGCTCGTCGGCGAGATGTGGGCCGAGATCAAGGACCTGACGAAGCGGCGGCCGGCGCCTTATGACGCGTACTTCGACTCGGTCACGATGATGGCGGTCCTCTACTGCCTTCGCGGCACCGACGAGGCGGTGACCTTCTTCGAGGCCGCGCGCGAGGAGCTCTCGCGGCGCGCGGCGAAGGGGGAGGGGCCGCTGCCCGAGGAGCGTTTCCGCGTCGTCATCGAAGGCCCGCCGCCGTGGCCGTTCCTGCGCGTGTTCCGTGACATGTTCTCGCGCTGGGGCGCGGTCGCGGTCGCATCGACCTATTCGACGGTCGGCGGGATCTGGGAGTTCGGTTTCCGTCACGATCCGCAGCGGCCGATCGAGTCGATCGCGCGACACATGCTGCAGTACAACCTCTGCAACCGGACCTTCCTGCAGCGCTACGACCAGATGGCCCGCTACGTGGACGAGTGGTCCGCCGACGCGGTCGTGATCCACTCCGTGAAGAGCTGCCGGCTCTTCTCGGCGGGGCAGGGCGACATGCGCGAGTACTTCGTGCGCGAGCGCGAGGTCCCGACTCTCCTGATCGAGTCGGACCTCGAGGATCCGCGCTACTTCTCGCAGGCGCAGCTACGCAACCGTATCGACGCGTTCTTCGAGGCGCTCTCGCAGAGGCGCCTCACCGCCGCGTCCGATGCGCAGCTCGCGGCCGGGGGTGCGCGGTGAGGTACTGCGTCGGCGTCGACGTCGGCTCCACCCAGACGAAGGCCGTGCTGCTCGATGAGGATCGCCGCATCGTCGCGCGCTCGCTCGTCGATACGGGCGCTTATCTGGTGCGCGCTGCCGAGCGCGCGTACGACAAGGCCCTCGCGGAAGCCGGTGTCGTCCGGGGCGATGTCGGCTACGTGATCGGCACCGGGTATGGACGCTTCAAGGTCGCGTTCGGCGACGACCAGGTCACGGAGATCTCCTGCCACGCCAAAGGGGCGTGGGCCCTCTACCCGAACACGCGCACCGTCATCGACATCGGCGGGCAGGATACGAAGGCGATCAAGGTGAGCGACCGCGGCGAGGTGCTCGACTTCGCGATGAACGACAAGTGCGCGGCGGGCAGCGGGCGGTTCCTCACGAATTCGGCCGAGGCCCTGGGCATGGACGTGAGTGCCATCGGCGCGAAGTCACTCGAGTCGCGCAACCCGGTCCGGCTCTCGACGGTGTGCACGATCTTCGTCGAGACGGACATCCTCTCGTACCTGGCTTCGGGTAAGAAAGTCGAGGACATCCTCGCCGGCGTGCACGGCGCCATCGGCTCGCGCACCGTTGCGCTGGTCCGCCGCGTGGGCGCCGAGTCCGAGGTCACGTTCACCGGCGGCGTGGCTCGCAACGTCGGCATGATCCGGGCGATCGAGGAGAAGGTCGGCCTCCCCATCAACGTGAGCGCCGACTCGCACTACACCGGCGCGCTCGGTGCGGCGATCTTCGCCGTCGAACGGATGCTCGCGAGCGCGGAGGTGATGGCATGACGCCATCGCTCGTCGCCGGTATCGACATGGGCTCCCGGACCGCCAAGGCCGTCCTGCTCGATCCGAGCGGCGCGATGCTTGGCTCGGGCATCGCCCGCATGCGGCCGGACTTCGCCGGCCTCGCGCGCGACGCCCTCGACCAAGCGATCGCGGTGGCTCACGCGTCGCCGGAAGACGTCGCATATGTCGCGACGACCGGGATGGGCCGCTACAACGTGCCCTTCCGCGACGTCCAGGTGACCGACATCACGGCGGTCGCGCGCGGCGCAGCCGAGCTCTTCCCACTCACGCGTTCGATCCTCGACATCGGCGCGCAGAGCACGCGGGCGATGCGCGTGCTGGACGGCGGCCGCGTGAAGGAGTTCCGGACGAACGACAAGTGCGCAGCCGGCGCGGGCGGCTTCGCCGAGCGCGCCGCGCGCTATCTCGAGATCAAGCTCGAGGACCTGGGCGCTCTCTCGAACAAGGCCGACAGCCCGCAGGTCATCTCGTCGGTGTGCGCGGTGTTCGCCGAGTCCGAGATCATCAACCTTGTCACCGCGGGCCAGAGCGTCGAGAACATCGTGCGTGGAATCCACGACTCGCTCGCGCAGCGGGGGTTCCAGCTGCTCAAGCGGGTCGGTCTCGAGGCCGAGATCACCTTCGTCGGCGGCATGGCGCTACAGGACGGAATGGTGCGCGCACTCGAGGCCGCGCTCGGCCACGCGGTGAACGTGGCTAGGCAGCCGGAGCTCTGCGCCGCGCTCGGCGCTGCGCTGCTCGCGCGCCAGCGGCTCGCACGACAGGAAGGGGTGGCAGCATGAGTGAGATAAGTGGACGTGACCCGGCGGCGTTCGGCTTCGAGGACATCCGCTACGAGAAGAAGGACTGGATCGCGACGGTCACGATCAACAGGCCGGACGCGTACAACTCGTATACGACCCGCACGCTGCGCGAGCTGACGGAGGCCTTCACCGACGCGGGCCGCGACGACGCCATCGCCGTTCTCGTCGTGACCGGCGCCGGGCTCGACGCGTTCTGCACCGGCGGCGACGTGAAGGAATACGCGCGCGACTACACCCGGAAGCCGCGCGATTACTGGAAATACATGGGGCACTTCGCGGGCGCGATCGAGGCGCTCAAGAACCTCGGCAAGCCGTCGATCGCGCGCATCAACGGCATGGCGGTCGGCGGGGGCAACGAGATCAACCTCGCCTGCGACCTCGCCATCGCCGCCGACACCGCGCGGTTCCGCCAGGTCGGCGTGCAGGTGGGCAGCGTCGCCGCGGGTGGCGCGACGCAGTGGCTCCCGCTGGTCATCGGCGATCGGCGCGCCCGCCAGATGCTCATGACCTGCGAGTGGGTCGACGCGAAGACCGCGCTCGCCTGGGGACTCGTGAACGAGGTCGTGCCGGTGCCGGAGCTCGACGCTGCCGTCGCGCGCCTCGCGGCGAAGCTCCTCGACACGTTCCCGGAGTGCATGCGCTACACGAAGCAGCAGACGAACTTCTGGAAGGACCTCTCGTGGAGCATGACCATCGGGCACGCGCGCGACTGGCTCGCGCTCCACTTCGCGTCGCTGGAGCCATACGAGGGCATGACCGCGTTCGCCGAGAAGCGCCGCGCAGACCGTCTCGGCATCCGCGCCCGAGCGCGCGACGGCGGCTCGTCGGAGACGCTCTGGGGACCGAACGCGCGCGCCTGCCCGTCGTGCGGCGCGAAAGGACTGCCGGACTCGTTCACGTTCTGCGGTGTGTGCGGGTCGTCCCTCGTCGCCAGTCCGGGTGCGGTCCTTGCCGCGCGCTGAGGCCGGCGAACTCACAGGCCGCGTCGCCCTCGTCACGGGTGGATCGCGTGGCATCGGTCGCGCGATCGCGACCGACCTCGCGCGCGCCGGCGCGGATGTCGTGTTCACCTTCCGCAGCGATAGCGATGGCGCCGCGCTCACGATGCGGGTCATCGAAGCCCGGGGCCGCTGCGCGATCGCGCTCCGCGCCGACGGCACCGACCGCACCGCGGCCGGGCGCGCGGTCATGGACACCGTCGCGCGCTTCGGCCGCCTGGACATCCTCGTGAACAACGCGGGCATCAACCGCGACGCGGTCGTGTGGAAGATGGATGACTACGCCTGGGACGACGTCCTCGACGCGGACCTCGGCGCGGCCTTCCGCTTCACGCGCGCCGCGGTGCCGGCGATGCGCGACAGCGGCGGCGGCCGCATCGTGAACATCGCCTCGATCAACGGACTCCGCGGCAAGTTCGGGCAGTCGAACTACGCGGCCGCGAAGGGCGGGCTCATCGCGTTCACGAAGTCTGTCGCCCGCGAGGTCGCCGCGTTCGGCATCACCGCGAACGCGGTCGCACCCGGCCTCATCGAGACCGACATGGTCGCCGCAATGCCCGAGAAGGCGCGTGCCGCCTCGGTGGCGGAGACGGTCGTCGGCCACCTGGGGATACCGGAGGACGTCGCCGCCGCGGTGACGTTCCTCGCATCGGACCGCGCCCGGCACATCACGGGGACGGTGCTCCAGGTCGACGGAGGGCAGCGGCTCTAGCCGGGCTTCACCACCATCAGCGCCACGATGGTGATCACCATCGTGGTCGTCACGGCGCCGAGCGTGCGCGCGCGGGCGCGCAGACGGACGTAGTCCGGGTCACCGGTGCCACCGCGCTCGAGCGCTGCCAGCTCTCCGCGCACGACCGGGCCGAAGACGAAGTACCCCAGCGCCGCCGCCGCGAGGTAGATGGCGAGCGCGAGCGCGAGCCAGGCCGCCGTGAGCGGGATCCCGCTCGCGAGCACCATCGCCAGGCCCGTCACGAGGAGGAGCGCGTACGCGGGGTTCGCGATACGGCGATCGATCGCGCGAATACTTCGGATCGTATATGCGAGGTGCTCCGGGTCGCTCTCGCCGAGACGCAGCCACAGCGCGTACGTGAGATTGGCGCCGATCGCGATGAACGCAAGGAGCACGTGCGCGAGCTTCAACAGCGAGTAGGCGGACACTGCGCAACTCTATCCAAGGCGGCGTGACGAACACGCTGTTGACACGATCGGGCGCTAGGGTCGGGAGCGCGAACCCGCGAACGCCGGTGCTGGCGCGCCGGCGTTCTCCCTTTTCAGCGCGGATCCAGCTGACACGGGTCCGACATGATCCGGTCGTAGCGTCGCTTTCGACCGGACGACGCCGGGTCGGAGGCCTGAAATGCGGATCCTCGACCGCTTCTCCAGCGAGCACGACGTGTTCGTCACGCAACTCGGCGTGATCGAGACGCTCACGCGCACCGGAGCGGAGGTCGCGAGCGTCGTGGCGGCGATCCGCACCCTCGCCGCACCGCTCCTGGTCCATGCGCAGAACGAGGAGCGCGCGCTGTTCCCGGCTCTCGCATCGTCGCTCGGCGGCGAGGGCGGTCCGCTCGCGGTCCTAACGGAGGAGCATCGGGTGCTTCACGGTCAGCTCGATCGCCTCACCGGCGATCCGCCGCGCTGGGAGCTGGTGCAGGTGCTTGACGAATTCGTTCGCCTGCTGCGCGGGCACATCGAGAAGGAAGAGGGCATCCTCTTCCCGGCCGCGTCCCAGCTCATCGATGACCCGCGTCTCGAGCGTCTGGACCGTGAGCTGCGCTCGGCGGTCGCGGCGGTCGGCGGATGAGCGGGCGCGCGCCGGTTTGGGACCCTGTGGCGGACGAGCTCGCGACGACGATGCGCGCCGCCGTCTTCAGTGGGCCCGGTCGCGCGCTCGACATGGCGACGATCGCGCGTCCGGAACCCGCGCCCGGCGAGGTGCTCGTGCGCGTGAGCGCGTGCGGACTCTGCCATAGCGACCTCCATTACCTCGACCATGGCGTGCCGACGTTCAAGACGCCGCCGCTCGTCCTGGGCCATGAGATCTCCGGCACCGTGGTGCGCGCAGGCTCCGGCGTCGACCCCGCGAAGGTCGGCGCGAGCGTGCTCCTCGCGCCGGTGACGACGTGCGGCGGCTGCGTGCCCTGCCGGACCGGACGCGAGAACGTCTGCACGGCCCAGCGCATGCTCGGAAATTCCGTCGACGGCGGGTTCGCCGAGTTCGTCACAGCGCCGGCGCGGGACGCGTTCGGGGTCCCGCCGGAAGTGCCGCTCGAGGAGGCCTGCGTCATCGCGGACGCGATGACGACGGCGTTCCACGCGGTGACGCGCCGCGCGCGCATCAAGGCCGGCGAGTCGGTGGTCGTCTACGGCTGCGGCGGTCTCGGGCTCTGCGTCGTTCAGGTCTGCGTGCTCGTCGGCGCGCGCGTCATCGCGGTCGACATCGATCCGCGCAAGCTCGCGCTCGCGACCGAGCTTGGCGCGTCGGTCGCGATCGACGCGCGTGACGGCGACCCCGCGAAGCGGGTGCGGCGCGAGACCGACGGCGGCGCGGACGCCGCCATCGAGGCGATCGGCCTGCCGAAGACGCAGGAGCAGGCGCTCGCGTCGTTGCGCACGGGAGGCCGCCTCGTGCTCCTCGGATACTCGGCCGAGCCGATGGCGCTGCCGGGTGGCCGCGTCACGTATCGCGAGCTCACGGTCATCGGGACGCTGGGCTGCCGTCCGGTGGATTTCCCGGCGGTCCTCGACCTCGTCCGTCGCGGCAAGCTCCTCCTCGGCCCGCTCGTCACACATCGCTACCCGCTCGACCGGATCAACGAGGGTCTGGACGCGCTGCGTCGCGGAGAAGGCGTCCGCCACATCGTCGTGTTCCCGTGAGCACGACGCTGCTCACCGGCGTCCGCGTCGAGGTCGACGCAGGCGTGGCTACCCTCACGCTCGACCGTGCGCCGCTCAATGTCCTCAACATCGCGCTGCTGAGCGAGTTGGAGGTCGCCGTCCGCGATCTGCAGGGCGATCGTGACCTGCGGCTCATCGTCATCCGTGGCGCGGGACGCGCTTTCTCTGCCGGCGTCGAGGTCGCCGAGCATCTCGGTGGGTATCTGGAGCCCATGCTCGATGCGTTCGATCGCGCGGCGCGCGCGATCGTCGAGAGCGAGATCCCCGTGCTCGCCGTCGTGCACGGTCCGGCACTCGGCGGCGCCTGCGAGCTCGTGGCGCTGTGCGACCTCGCGATCGCGGCCGAGGACGCGAAGCTTGGGACACCCGAGATCACGCTCGGTGTCGTCCCGCCGGTCGGCGCCGTGGTCTTCCCGTCGCTCGTCGGTCGGCAGCGGGCGCGCGCGCTCGTTCTCACCGGTGAGCTCATCACCGGCGGGCAGGCCGCGGCGTGGGGCCTCATCTGGCGCGCGGTGCCGCCGGAGCGACTCGAGGAGGATGCGAGGGTCGTGATCGAGGCGTTCCGCGGGCGAAGCGCGGCGAGCCTTCGCCTCGCGAAGCGGACGCTCGCACTGGCGGCGACGCCGCAGCTCCTCGCGGCGATCTCCGCCGCGGATGCGGAGCAGCGCAGGTGCCTACCCGGACTGGCGGATGCCGACGAGGGGCTGCGCGCTTTCCTGGGGAAGCGTCCTCCGCGCTGGACGCACCGCTAGCGCGCGTGCCGTCCGGCTAGAGGAGCGACCGGATCAGGACGACCAGGATCGCGACGACCGCTGCGACGGATGCCGAGACGATCGCGGTCCGTCGCATGCTCGGGTAGAGCACAAATCCGATCAGCAAGAGGAGCGCCGCGACCGCGACCGCCACATAGCCGCTCATGAGCGACATCAATAGGAGCAAAGCGACGACCGCCGCCAGGTAGAGCTGGTCCCGCAGCCGACTGCTCTCGATCACCGGAGCACCACCTTCCCTGTTGTCTTGTCGTTCCTACGCCTTCGTGAGATGCCGCTCGCGGGGCCCGACGTACAGCTGGCGCGGACGCGCGATCTTCTGGTCGGGGTCGAGCAGGCCCTCTTCCCACTGAGCCAGCCAGCCCGGTGTGCGTCCGATGGCGAAGAGCACCGGGAACATGTCGACTGGGAATCCCATGGCTTGGTAGATGAGGCCCGAGTAGAAGTCGACGTTCGGGTAGAGCTTGTGGCCGATGAAGTACTCGTCCTCGAGTGCGATCTTCTCGAGCTCGAGCGCGATGTCGAGCAGAGGGTTGCGGCCGGTGATGCTGAAGACCTGGTCGGCGATCTTCTTGATCATCTTCGCGCGCGGGTCATAGCTCTTGTAGACGCGGTGGCCGAAGCCCATCAGGCGGAGGTCACCGCTCTTCACGCGCTCGATGTGCTCGGGCACGCGGTCGACCGAGCCGATGTCCTCGAGCATCCGGAGCACCTGCTCGTTGGCGCCGCCGTGGAGCGGACCGTAGAGCGCGCCGACGCCCGCGGCAACGGCCGAGTACGGGTCCGACTTGGCGCTGCCGACGACGCGCACGGTGCTCGTCGAGCAGTTCTGCTCGTGGTCCGCGTGGAGGATGAACAGGACCTCGAGCGCTCGCTCGAGTATCGGATCCGGCTTGTACTTCAGCTCCGTCGTCTTCCACATCATGCCCAGGAAGTTGCCGGCGTAGCTCAGGTCGTTGTCGGGGTACGAATACGGGAGTCCGACCGCGTGGCGATACGCGAACGCCGCGATGGTCGGCATCTTCGCGATGAGGCGGACGATCTGCTTGCGGCGTGTCGCCCTCTCCGTGAACTTCTTCGCTTCGGGGTAGAAAGTGGACAGCGCGGCGACGGTGCTCATGAGGATCCCCATCGGGTGCGCGTCGTGCCGGAAGCCGTCTATGAACTTCTTGATGTTCTCGTGGATGAACGTGTGGTGAACGATCTCGTCCTTCCAGGTCGCGAGCTCGCCGTCCGTCGGGAGCTCTCCCTCGAGTAGGAGCGACGCGACCTCCAGGAAGCCGAGCTTCTCCGCGACCTCGTCGATCGGGTAGCCGCGATAACGCAGGATGCCCGCGTCGCCGTCGATGTAAGTGATGGCGCTCTTCACGGCCGCGGTCGCCATGAAGCCCGGGTCGTAGGTGAGAAGGCCCGGGTCGTCCGCAGCGGTGCGGATCTTGTTGAACTCGGTCGCCCTGATGGCGCCGTCTTCGATCGGGATCACGTATGTCCTGCCGGTCCGGTCGTCACGTACGGTGAGCGAATCGGCGCGGTCGGCAGGCCGCGGGAGCGTGACGGGTGCGGTTTCGATCGCCATGGTGGCAGCCCTCCTATCGAGTCGACCTGAATGCTCGTCCCCAGTTCGGGTCGGGCGAAGGGCCGAAGGTCACCCCGCGAGGGCCGAAGCGGCCCAACTTCTTCTCGCCGGGTCAGGCCAGCGCGACCCCGAGGAGCTTCCCGACGGCGAAAGTGATACCCGCGGCCGCCGCGCCGATGGCCAGCTGCCGCAGGCCCGCGCGGAGCGCGGGCTGGCCCGTGATGAGCGTGATGAGCGCCCCGATACCGAATAAGGCTGCACCGCTCAGCATCGCCGAAGCGACAACGGCAGTCGTGCCCGACAAGAGGGCGAACGGGATCAGCGGTACGACCGCACCGCTGGCGAACATCGCGAAGGACGTTGCGGCCGCGACGTGGGCCGAACCACCGAGCTCGTCTGGATCGATGCCCAGCTCCTCGCGCGCGAGTGTCTCCAGCGCGCGGTCGCCGCTGACGATCTGCCGCGCGAGGGCGCGCGCCTGCGCCGCGTTCGCGCCCTTGGCCTGATAGATGAGCGCGAGCTCCGCCTCTTCCTCCTCCGGAGCGGCCGCGAGCTCCTCGCGCTCGATGCCGATCTGCCGGCTGTACAGCTCGCGTGCGCTCTGGACCGACAGCCATTCCCCGAGGGCCATCGAGAGCGAGCCGGCAAGAAGCCCGGCGAGGCCGGCGACAGCGATCGCGCGACCGTCGCCGCTCGCGCCCGCGACCCCCATGACGAGGCTGAAGTTCGATACGAGCCCGTCGTCGATGCCGAGCACCGCCGCCCGGAGCGCGTTCCCCGCCGTGGCGCGATGGCGTCCTTCGAGGCGCGCGATCGCGGGCCCGGTCATCCCACCGCCGGCGATCTCCTGGAGCACTCGGGCATGCGATCGCTCATCGCGCGGCAGCGACGTGCCGGCCGCCTCAGGCTGGTCGTCGTAGCCGGTCTGGTCCTTCGCCTCGCGTCCGGCCACGGTCGCAGCCACCCAGCCCGCGCCGAAGCGTCGCGCGACGAACGCGAGCACACGCGCGCGCCATGACGGGCGTGGCGCGGTGGCCCAGACGCCTGCGTCGCGAAGTCTTGTCTCCCAGAGAGCCGAATGACGCACCTCCGCCTCTGCGAGCCTCCGGTACACCGATGCAAGCGTCGGCTGCGGTTCGGCGTCTGCCATCGCGCGGTAGATCGCGATGCCATCGGTCTCGCCTTGCAGGTTCGCGCGCCAGCGCGCGACATCGCTCGTCCGTGTCGTCATCGAGGGAGACCTCCTGTCAGTCGACGATCAGCGCGGTCACCATCCCGAACATGCCGGTCGGGCCTTCGGCGTGATTGAGGATGTGACAGTGGAATGCCCAAACCCCGGGCTCGTCGGCTACGACGATCGCGTCCCAGCGCTCACCGGGCGCGACGTTCAGCGTGTCGCACTTGAAGGGCTGAGGCAGGGGATACCCGTCACGCGCGAAGACCTCGAGTGTCAGGCCGTGAAGGTGTGCGGGATGGATCATCACACCCTCGTTCATGAACCGGAAGCGGATGCGCTGACCGAGCTTCGCGGTGTAGGGGAACGTCGCCGGGAATCCCTTGCCGTTCACCGTCAGACCGCCGAGCTGATCGTTGAAGATGAAGAGCTCGTCCTTGTCATACCGGGGATCCGTCGACGCGTCTTTTGGCATGACCAGGAGCGGCCCAAGCATGCCTCGGCCGACCTGCTCCGTCGCATTGTGGTGTGAGTGGTACATGTGGCTGCCGAACGGCTTCGCGATGAACTCGTACACGAACGTCTCGCCGGGCTTGATGGTCGGCTGCGTGATGAACGGGACGCCGTCCATCTTGTTGACGACGCGCTGCCCGTGCCAGTGCACGCTGGTCGTCTGGTCGGTCTTATTGGTCACTTTCACGCGGACTCGCTCGCCCTCCGTCGCGCGGATGATCGGACCCGGTATCTGGCCGTTGTACGACAGGGCATCGACAACGACGCCGGGCGTGACTTCCCAGCGAAGCTTGTCGCACACGAGCTCGAACTCGCGCGAACCGTCGACCACGCGTGAGGCCAGCTCCTGCAGTCCGGTGCCCTGCGTCTTCGCCGGAAAGGCTTTCACCAGCGCTTCGGCGTGGGCGTCGTGATCGACCGTCGGCGCCGCGGTTGCCGGCGCCGTCGTGCGGACCGCGGTCGCGGTGGCCGTGGACGTCGCGGTCGCGATGCGAGCTGGGGCGGCCCCGCGACCGGTGAGGCCGAGCGCGCCCGCCGCGATGCCGCCGAGGCTGGCGAACCCGATCGCGCCGATCAGCGTCCGTCGCGCGATCGTGCCGCCCGCGTCCTCGGTCTCTGTCATGCGAACACCCTACGGACGCGTCAGCCGAGGCTCTATGGGCGAGCGGCCCCTCTTCTGGGGACGTTCGGCACTCACAGACGTTCGACGGGCGCGAGGTCCGTTGTATCGCCGAGCCGGCGTTGCGGGGTCCGCGCGGCCAGGGGCCGAAAGTCCTCTTCTCTTGTGGAGACCGGGGATCAGAAGCGCGGCCGGCGTTTGGCCACGTACGCGGCAGCCTCGGCCCGGCGTGCCAGGCCGAGCTTGTCGAGGATGCGGCTCACGTAGTTCTTGACGGTCTTCTCGGACAGGAAGAGCAACTCGCCGATCTCGCGGTTCGTCTTTCCCTCCGCCAGCTGCTCCAGCACCTTGCGCTCCTGGTCTGTCAGCGACGCGAACGCCGGATCCTCATCGCCGCGGCCGCGGCGCACGCGCTCGAGCACCTTGCCCGTGACATCCGGATCCAGGAGCGAGCGTCCCTGTGCGACGGCGGTGATCGCGTCGATCACCGCCTGGCCGCGCGTCTGTTTGAGGAGGTACCCGGCGGCCCCCGCCACGATGGAGGCGAAGAGGGCTTCGTCGTCGGCGTACGAGGTGAGCATGACGACCTTCGTCTCGGGTCGCGCCTCGCGGATCGTCCGGCACGCTTCCACACCGCTTCCGTCGGGGAGGCGAACGTCCATGATGATGACGTCGGGCTTGGCCTTCGCCGCCATCGCGATCGCCTCGGCGGTCGTGCCGGCCTCGGCAACGACGAGCATCTCCTTGTGGCGTCCGATCAGCGTGCGGAGGCCTTCGCGCACCACCTCGTGATCGTCGACGAGCATGACCCGAACCTGCGCATCGCTCATTCCGTCTCCCTCTCCGTCGCCGGCAGCTCAAAGCGTACTCGCGCACCGCGTCCGGGCTGGCTCTCCACCCGAAGGGTGCCACCGACCGCGAACGCTCGCTCACGCATGTTGTGCAGCCCGTGGCCGCTCGTGCTGGCCGCGAAGTCGAACCCCACGCCATCATCCGCGATCTGCAGCACGACACCACCGTTCTCGTCGAACAGGCGCACCGACGCGTGACGCGCGCGCGCGTGGCGCGCGATGTTCCCGAGCGCATCCGCGGCGATGTAATACGCGGCCTCCTGGCGCGGCTGGTCCAAGCGCCCAGCGGCCCCAGCCGAGATCTGCACGTCCACGTCGATGAGCGCGTTCGAACGCGCCTGCTCCGCAAGGAGCGGCAACGATTCCGTCAGTGGCTGGTCGCTCGCCTGCACCTGCCGCAGGCCCAGCACGTACCCACGGAGATCCGCGATCGCTGCGTTCAGTCGATCGACCGAACGCCTGAGCTCATCCTTCGCCTTCACAGGCTCGGTGTCCACGCGTTCGGCGATGTCTTCGAGGAGCAGGCCGACGCCGTACAGGGACTGCATCACGCCGTCGTGGAGGTCCATACGGATGCGCTGGCGCTCCTCGAGTACGGATATGCGCTCCGCCTGCTCGTAGAGACGGGCGTTCTCGATCGCGATCGCTGCCTGCGCGGCGAGCGTCTCGAGGGCTTCGGCGTCGTCGACGGTGAATTCCTCCGCGCCCTGCTTCTCGGTGAGATAGAGGTTGCCGAGCGGCTCTCCACGAAGGACGATCGGCGTTCCCAGGAAGCTACGCATCGGAGGGTGGTTCTTCGGAAAGCCGATCGATGCGGGGTGCTCGTGGAGGTCGCGGAGGAGAAGTGGCTTTCGCTCCTGTTGCAGGTGTCCGATGAGGCCCAGGCCCCGGGGCAAAGGCCCGATGCGCGCACGCTCTTCCTGCGAGATGCCCGACGTCGTGAACGTCTCGACGGTCCCCTCATCGTTGAAGACACCCAGCGCGGCGTACTTCGCATTCGCGACCGCGCGAGCTTGGTCCGCGACGCGCTGTAGCACTTCGTTGCGGTCGAGCTCCGACGTGAGTGCGAGGCCGGCGGCGTTCACGGCCTGCAGCTGAAGGCGCCTCTGCTCGAGCGCGTCGGCCAGCTGGCGCAGCCGGTCCGTGTTCGCGCGATCGCGTCCCTGAAGGCTCGCGAGCTGCCCGAAGATCACCGCCGAGAAGGCAAGGACGCCGGCGACGCCGACGATCGTCGTCACCAGGTGCGAGATGCCCCTGGGGAAAAGCCGCTCGGCGAGGAAGTAGTCGAGCGCCATGAGCGCCGCGATGAGGAGCGAGGGAAGGACGACCGCCGCGATCCGGAGCCGCCGTGAGTACGTGGCGTTGGTGGCGCGGGCTCGTGACTTGCTCACGCCGCCGATTATCGGCTGCGGGGGCGCGTTCCCTTGCCGCGAGCGTCGAGCAGCTGCACCGGGATCGGCTCGTGGCCACCTTCAGGCGTGCTGCGATCGCGAGCGAGCGTGATGGGGAGCGTCCGCGGGAGCGTGAGGAGCTGCACAGCGAGCGCGGCTGTGACGCTGTCCTGGTCGTAGAAGGCGACGTCCGCGTCGTCGTGCAGCGGGCAGCGCGCGCTCTTCTCGAGTGCGCACGAGGTGTTCTCCGGTCCGGCGCAGCGCATGGCTCTCATGCCGAGGGCTTCGAACGTTCGCGCCCAACCCTCGCGCACCAGCGGGTCCTTGCTCATGACGAGGACCGTGGTGGGAGCTGACGCGCGGGAAGAGCGGATCGCTCCGCTCTTCCCTGCGGCGATTGCTTTCTGTGTGGTCACGCGATGACAGGGGTCCGAGCGGCGGCCTTCGCCTCGATCTTCGGGGCCTTCCAGGGCGTACCGAGGAGCGGCAGGAGGAACCGGTCGAGTCCGATGTATCCCGCGGTCTTCCAGGCGAGGACCAGGAGGAAGCCCAGCAGGAGCATGACGGGGTTGGTGCTGGAGCTGCCGGCGAGCATGAAGTTGAGGTTCATGAACGCTCCGCTGACCGCGGCGATGCCGACGAACGCACCGAAGATGAGTCCGAGGCCGACCGCGGTCTCACCGAACGCGATCACCTTGCCCATGAACACCTGCGCGTGGCTGTCGATGAGGAACTGGATGAAGCCGCGGTACCAGTCGTAGGTGATGACCGGCTTGGCCGGCGCGGCGGGGATCGCCGCGATGCGGTTCCAGAACGCCAGGATGCCGGCACCGTCGATGATGTAGTTCGACGTCGCACCGACGTCCTGGACCTTGTGCCATCCGGCCTCGAGCCAGGCCCAGCCAATATAGATGCGGAGAAGCAGCCAGACGGGGGCCATGCGCGTGTCCGAGAACAGGAAACGAGCGAGCGGTGGGTCCGCGACGACCGTGTTCTTTGCGATTCGAGTAGTTGACATTTCTTTTGAAGACCTCCTCGTATGGGTGGAACACTGCGGTCCGGCGAGGCCACCAAACAGGGCCGCGCGACCCAAAGACTGCGTCCGTCCGGTCCTGCCCGACAAGGACCTCCGGGCCACCTCTCGCGGAGCCCGGCTAGGGCAGGGGGGTCGGCGTGCCTGGGCCGGCGGATGACCAGCGGGTATCGATCGCGGCACGCATCTCGCGCAGGCTCTGGCCCTGCGCTGACATCGCCATCACGTCACGCGTGATCCCGACGCAGACGCCTCAGCCGAAGCCGTGCGTGTCCAGGATCACCCGGCCGCCGCCGAGCGCCGACCGCACGTAACAGGAGTAGTTGCTGGTATGGCCATCAGCGCCGCATCCGCAGTAGCACGGGATGAAGCGCAGGGTCTGCTCTTGTGCCACCGCCCAGCTGTAGGCCTCGCGCACGTTCGCCGGCGCGCGCAGGTACTGGATCGGCCATATGCCGTTCTTCGGATCAGCCTCCAGCGCCGGCAACGCGGGAGCGCTGATGGCCGCAGGGCGTGACGCGGCAGGTGCGCAAGCGGAAGCGAGGAACAGTCCGGCGCCGGCCAGGAAACGTCGCCGGCCCAGCGTATTGGTGACCTTTGGCCCTACCTCCGCTGGGGGCTCGCCATCGACCATCGTCCCAACGTGCAGATCGATCTGCTCACCATCGTCCTCGTGACCGCCGGCATCCTGCTGGCCGTTGCTGCCGCGATCGTCGCCGGAGCGCTGACCGCGCGCCTGCTCTTCCACGCGAGCCGCGGTGAGGCCGAGGACGCCATCGATCGCACTCATGAGGTCAGCCGCTAGCCCCCGAGCAGACCGAGGCGTGTCTGCGCTCGATCGATCACGAGACCCTCGCCGCCGATGACCGCCTGACGGCCTCCGTTCTGCGTGATGAGCACGCGAACGATCCCGGGCTCCTCGCTCGCGGTGAACACCAACTGCTGGACCAGAGCGCGTAGCGACGCGCTCCCGTTCACGCCCCAATCGTCGGCGGGGACGCGAAAGTCGATCGTCACGAGATCGTCCGCGATCGTGACCTGCTGCAGGTGCGCCTTCATCGGCGCGACGACGTTGAACGCATCAGCTCCGGCGTGTGCCGGTCCGTTCTCGAGCGCCACGAGCCGGGAGGAGATGCGCTCTTCAGCGGTCGTGCCAGCCCCGGCACCCGGAAGGAACATTGCGACCGGACCGCCCTGGTCGCGCGCGTAATACGCGACGGTGTGGTCCTGTCGTGCGTACGGCGCGACCATCTCGCGCGTGAGCGTTGTGCGGTAGCTGATGATCGCGTCACTCGTCACGATCACCGCGTCGTTGCCCCCGTCCTGCGTGAGCCGCACCTCGGAGACGGACTTCTCGTCGGTCGCGCTGAAGACGACCTGCTGCGTGAACGCGCGAAGCGCAGTCCGACCGGGGAGACCCCAATCGCCCTCGGGGGCCGCGAAATCGAGCGCCGCGACAGCACCAGTTACCGAGACGCCGGCGATCCGCGCGGCGTCGCGCAGCACGTTGAACGAGCCCTGGGGTCCCAGCCAGGGCGCGGTCGACAGCCCCACCAGTCGCGCACGTATGCGCTGATCGACGTTCATGCCGGCCGGGATCTCGAGCGCGGTGGCGACCGGCACCTCGTCAGCACGGGCGTAGAAGATCTGCACGCGCTCGGTGGCCCGGGTCGGCGGTGAGGTGGGTGTCGTTATCGGGGTGGCGTCGCCGCACGCCGCGAGCGCGACGCCCGCGGTCGCGATCGACGCGATGAGCCGGCGCATCAGACCGCTGCGAGGAGCCGGTCTTCGACCTCTGCCGGGAGCTGGCAGACCACCTTGGGGTGACGCGAATCGAGGTCGATGTCGCGCAGCAGCGGGCAGACCAGGCAACGCTCGAAGTCGACGTAGCGGCCGTCACGCCGGCAGAAGACGCGTCCATCGCCGATGAGGTGCACCTGTTTCGTCATGCCGAGGTCACTCGAGAAGCCCATGCCCGAGCGCGTACTCGACGAGCTCCGAGCGGCGGTGCAGGTCGAGCTTCGCCATGATCCGCGAGCGGTAGGTGTCCACCGTTTTCGGGCTGACGAACAGGCGCTCGGCGATCTCGAGGTTCGAGAAGCCGCGGGCGGTGAAGCGCAGCACCTCACGCTCTCGCGGCGACAGGGCGGGCTCGGAGCGGCCGTTCTCGTTCTGTTGAGTGGCGAGAAGGAGCCGAACAGCAGCGGGCGTGAGATAGGCATCTCCGGCCGCAACGGCGCGTATCGCGTCGATGAGCTCCTTGTCCGCGGCGCGCTTCAGAACATACCCGGCCGCACCGAGCCGAACCGCCTCCATGACGTACCGGTCCTCTGCGTACATGGTCAGGATCACGATCTTGGTCGGCAGCTCCATCTCGCGGACGCGCCGCGCGACCTCGAGCCCGCCGCCGGGCATCGAGATGTCGAGCACGAGCACGTCCGGGCGATGACTGCGAGCGGCCTCGATCGCCGATGTCGCATCGGTGGCCGTCGCGACCACCTCCATGTCACCCTTTGACTCGATGAGTCGTTTGAGTCCGGCCAGCAGGATCTGGTGGTCGTCAGCGAGCACGATGCGGATCATGTGAACGCCTCCTCGCGAAGCGGGACCGAGGCGCGAACGCGCGTACCACTGTCCGGATCGGAGTCGATCTCGAGGCTGCCGCCAACGAGGGCGATGCGCTCGGCCATTCCGAAGAGACCGATGCTGGCCGAGGGCCGCTGCTGCGCCTGCGCGACGGCGAAACCCCTTCCGTCATCGGCGACGGACAGCTCGAGCGAGCCGCCATCCATCTTGAGGTTGACCTCGACGCGCGTCGCGCGTGCGTGACGCACGACGTTCGTGAGCGCCTCCTGGGCGACGCGGAAGATCGCGACTGCCACCACGGGAGACGCGTGCCCGGACTCGCAGTCCAGCCGCACGTCCACAGCGAGACCGGTCTCGGCCCGGACACGGTCGGTCAGCCATTCGAGCGCGGAGCACAGCCCGAGGTCGTCGAGCACGCTCGGGCCGAGCTGCACCGCAAGACGGCGCACGCCGTCGAGCGTCTCCCCGACGAGCTCGCGCAGCTCAGCGAGCTCCCGGCGGATCTCGGTCTCGGACGACATGTTCTCGACGAGCTGCAACCGCACCAGGAGCAGCGTCAGCGCCTGGCCAGTGTCGTCGTGGAGCTCACGCGACACTCGCAGACGCTCCGCCTCTTGCGCGTCGAGGATGCGCGCGGCGAGCGCGCGAGCGCCGACGCGATAGGCCTCGAGCTCGGCCACCTGCTGCGTCACGGTTGCGACCGTAGGCCCGTCGTTTCCCGCGGAAACCGGCCGCTCGGCCCGTTTTGCCACGCCGTTGGTCCCCATCGGACGGCCGGCTACGGGCGGCGCCCGACCGCGGCGCGGCCGGCCATGAGCGCGCGACGACCGGGTGTGCGTGGGCGGTGATGTGCCGGGCGCCTTGCGCGCGGCCCGTGTGCCCGTGCCACGGCCAGCAGCGCTGCTTCGATCCGTCCCGCGTCGCGGGCGGTGCAGCGGACCATCCCGCCGCGAAGCACCCCCAGCCTGGCATGGGTCCAGCCGGCCGACACGCGGAGCGAGGGAAGTGTCCGCAGCGGAACGGGGTACGCGGGCGGGGTCAGCACGCGGTGCCGGAGCCTCAACACTGCGCCGTCATTCCCGATGACGTCCGCCGTCCCAACGAACGCCGCGTCGCTGAGGAAGAGCGGCCCGCGCACCGACAGCAGCGCCACTCGATCGCCACTCTCTGGTCGGACCATCGCCTCCGCGTCCGACGCCAATCGTCGTAGACCCGCCTCGCAGACAGCGGTGGCGCGGTCGCGATCGAGGATCGCCACAAACGTCCCGGACGCCCTTGCCATACGGCCCGACGCTATGGCCGACCGGCGCCGATGGCCGTCCGGTGCGCCACCCTCCCGCGAGAGGGCGATGCCCGACAGACGCAGGACCGGACGACCCTGATGCTCGACGCGATGCGCCTCCTGTTCGCGACCGATGGTTCCCGCGGAGCGGACATCGCGCTCGATTTCGTCAGCGCGCTCCCGCTCGCGTGCGCCGACCACGTCACGGTGCTGACCGTTCCGACGTACTCCTTCATCGGTACGCCGGTGCTCGAACGCGGGCAGGGCGATCTGCTCGCCGACCGCGGAGACGCGTCCGCGCGCGCGATCGCCGGGCGCGCACTCGAGCGTCTCAGCGCTCGTGACGTTGCTGGGACCATCGACGTTCGGTCGGGGCCCGTCACGGAGGCGATCGAGATCGCGGCGCTCGAGTACGCGGTCGACGTCATCGTGATCGGGTCACGCGGCCTCGGCGCGTTCGCCGGCTCGATCCTCGGGAGTGTCGCGCGGGCGCTCGCTCGCCACGCATCGGTCCCGGTGCTCGTGGTGCGGGAATGCCGTACCGCGCCCCGGCGCATCCTCGTCGCGGTCGATGGCTCGGACGACGCGCGTGCCGCGATCGCTCTGCTCGCGCGCATGCCCCTGCCTGGGGAAGCCGAGATCACGCTCGTGCACGTGCTCGAGCACGGCGCAGACGAGGCGCGCGCCGAGATCGTGCTGGCCCAGGCCGCCCGGATGCTCTCCCCGCACGTGGTGGATCAGACGGTCGTCGAGCGTGGCCACGTCGCCGAGCAGCTCCTCGCGCGCGCCGCGCTGACGAAGACCGATCTCATCGTCCTCGGTTCACGTGGCCAGACTCAGGCCGCGGGACTCCTACAAGGCAGCGTCGCGGATCACGTGCTGAGCCAGGCCCACTGCGCCGTGCTCGTCGCCAAAGCCGCGCTGAAGCCGAGGGTCGTGGCGGAGCCATGGCTGGCCATGCCGCGCACGGCGGTCGCACTCTAAGAGATGAAAGTGATCGAGGACCTCCTCGATGATGGCGTCGATGCGGCGCCTGTGGTGAAGGTCATCGAGCTTGTCGCGACGTCGAGCACGAGCTTCGAGGACGCCATCGCCAAGGGCATCGCGACCGCGACGCACAGACTGCGCAACATCAGCGGGGCCGACGTCAAGCACATGACCGTCGCGGTGCGAAACGGCAAGATCACGGAGTACCGCGTCGACCTCAAGATCGCATTCGCGCTCGACGTGGACGAGGAAGACGGGGACTAAGCACCGGGGTCCACCGCGGTTGGTGTCGAACGGCACCACGAAGCGGCGTAACGGCACTCGTCACGGGGCCTTCCAGACCTGACGCTCATGTCGGTGCGACACCTGGTCGCGCGACGGAGGTCAGTGACGATGGACGTGATGGGGTCGAAGCGCGAGGACCTGTCGAGGGGATCGGAGAGCCGGCCGGCGCGATGAGCGCCATCGAGGACATGAAAGACGCGGTGACGTTGTTCATCCGATGCACGGAAGACGAGAGGGGGGACGTATGACCATCCTGACCGAAGCCCAAACGCGTGAGCTCAGGCATGACATCGACCCGGTCTGCGGCATGAGCGTCGATCGCGCGCAGGCGCTCGAGCACGAACTCGCGATCACCTTCGCCGAGCGCGAGTACCTGTTCTGTGCACCGGGCTGCAAGGCGACGTTCGTTCACGACCCCAAGTCGTTCGCCGTCGCCGGCCGCGACGCGCCGTAGAGGGACACGCGTCGCGGCTCCGCTCCGCGGGCGGGGGATGACTGGTTCGTCATGACGGCGCGCGACCGAAGCCGGACGATGCCGTTTGGCCCGTGCTGTCCGGCGGTTCCGTTGGTCCTGTCGACTCGGGACCTTCGGCACCTTCCATCGAGCGCCGCGTCCGTCAACGTTTCCGCATGAGGCCGGTGACCGAACATGGCAGCGGCCCGGGAGGCATCAAGTGACTGCTCACGCACATGAAGCGAGATCCGAGAGCTTCGCCAACGCTGCTATGGGTGCGGTCCTTGGTGCGGTCGGCATGGCGATGGCCGCGGCCTTGGTCGTCGCCGTCGCCGGAGCGACCGGCAACATCCGCTCGGTGACGGTCGCGGCCCCGGCCGCCAGCGTGCCGGCGAACGTGGTGACGCCCACCGCGCAAGCCGGGAACCCGGCGCGGGCATCGCTCGCGCCGGCGAAGGCGTTCACGGCCAGAACGATCTCGCGACCGGCGACCGCCGTGGCCGCACCGCTCGGCCGGGCAGCACCTGCGACGGTGCGCGTCGACCTCGAGACAATGGAGGTCGTCGCCGAGATCGAGAAAGGTGAGACGTTCACCTACTGGACCTTCGGCGGCACCGTTCCGGGTCCGATGATCCGGGTACGTGTCGGCGACACCGTCGAGCTACACCTCAAGAACTCCGCGAGCAGCGTGCTCGTGCATTCGATAGACCTCCACGCCGTGAACGGACCGGGTGGTGGCGCGACCGCGACCCAGACCGGCCCCGGCAAGGAGTCGGTCGTCACGTTCAAGGCGCTCAACCCTGGTCTGTACGTCTACCACTGCGCGACGGCGCCGATCCCGATGCACATCGCCAACGGCATGTACGGACTGATCCTGGTCGAGCCGGAGGGTGGCCTCCCGCCGGTCGACCGCGAGTTCTACGTCATGCAGGCCGAGCTCTACACGACCGGAGTCCTCGGGACCCCGGGCCACCACGACGTCGACATGATCAAGATGGGCAACGAGGAGCCTGACTACATCGTCTTCAACGGCAAGGTCGGGTCACTCACCGGGGACAACGCGCTGACCGCGAAGGTCGGCGAGACGGTGCGCATCTTCTTCGGTGTCGGCGGCTTCCTGCCCTCATCGCTGCATCTCATCGGCGAGATCTTCGACCGCGTCTACCCGGAAGGCGCGATGGGCAGCGCGGTGAATACCAACGTCCAGACCACGCTGGTGCCGGCGGGCGGGGCGACGATCGTCGAGTTCAAGGTCCAGGTGCCAGGGTCATACACGCTCGTTGATCACGCGCTTGGACGCGCCCTGGCCAAAGGCACAGCCGCACAGCTCAATGTGACCGGGGACCACGACACGTCGATCTACAGCGGACCACTTGGAGGCGCAGGGCACTAGGGGCCGACGGCCAGCGGCAGCGCGAGGCAGAACGTGCTTCCGGCCTCCGTGCTGGTCTCCAGCCAGAGGCGCCCGCCATGCTCCTCGGCGATGCGCCGGCTGATGTGGAGACCGAGCCCCGTCCCGGGAACCTCCCGGGTGCGCGAGCTGCGGAAGTACGGCGTGAACAGTCGTTCCTGCGCATCGGCGGGGATGCCGACGCCGTGATCCTCCACACGTATCTGGGCCCCTGTTCCGACGACGCGGACCGAGACATCGATCGGCGTGCCCGCCTGGCTGTACTTGGCCGCGTTGTCCAGCAGGTTGTCCAGGATGCGCCCGATCCGCTCGGGATCGCCGCGTATTTCGATGCTCTCGTCGCCCAGCTGGCTTGCGACCCGCGTGGCGTCACCGCTCTCGTGCCGGGCGATCGCGTCGGTGACCACGACGCGAACGTCGAACACGACCTGTTCCGTCGCGGCCGCCCTTGACGTGACGCGCGATAGGTCGACGAGCTCGTCGAGCAGCCGATCCATGCGCGCCACCTGCGCCAACGCAAGGCTGAGGGCCTCGCGCTCACGCGCGGAGTCCTTGTCGATGAACCGGCGTGCCAGCTGCACCTGGCCGCTGATGCTGGTGAGCGGTGACCTCAGGTCGTGGACCGTCGTCGCGAAGAAGTCCATCTCCGCTGGTGAGGAGATCGGCTGAGTTGGGTCCGCTGGAGTCGTGATTGTCACTGCCATGTGCTCTTCCCTCGATTCGCGTTCCACACTCCCGCTCAGGCGCAGCACGAGCGTGAGGCCAAGGGCTCGCACGGACCGGCTGAATGTCATCCACGCGTCGGGCGCAGGCCCATCGGGTAATGCCCCACGCTGATGCGGACCTCGACCGCTGGGGATGGTGCCTTGTGCCTGTCGTATTCCAGCGGGACCCGCCGTAGCGTCGTCTCATGGACATCTCGCCCCTGCAAAGCGACGCCGGCATCCTCTTGGCTGCCACCGCCGGGCTCATCGCCACGCTCATCGCGATCCTCAGGGACACGCAGCGCCGACTGCACTCGCCGGGCTTCTAGCGAACGTCGGTCATTTCGCCGACGCGGAACGCTCCTCACGACGCTGGCAATCGATGCACCTGGCGGCCTGCGGACGCGCCGCCAGGCGCTCGGCATCGATCGCGCGGCCACACTCGACGCAGATGCCGTAGGTCCCGTGCGCGATGCGCGCGAGCGCATCGTCGACCTGGGCAACCGCCTCCCTGAGCGTGAGCTCGGTCAACACGGCGAACTCGCGATAGGAGAGGTCCGAGGCAACATCGGCCGGATGCTGGGACGCGGTGAGGTCTTCGCCCTTGTCATCCAGCGGCGTCGCGAGCTCGGTCTCCTCGCGTGCGATGGTCGCGAGCAGACCGCTGCGCTCGACCTCGAGCCGTGAGCGAGCGTCCATGGGGCTCATCGGTCCGCAGCATGCACGCCGCGGCTGAGCGTGCGTAGGGCCGCTGGTCCCGGCAGTCGGGGACCTGCGGCTCTCCCCGACGTGGTGCAGTGAGCCTACCGTGGCAGCGGCGTAGGCGTTTGCTGCGCACACGCGACAGAGGAGGACCCCAGGGATGGCAACACAGATCAAAGACACGATCATCGAGACATTCAAACTCGACCGCGAGAACGTGGACAGGGTCATCGCCAAGATCGAAGAGCTGATCCACGAAGGCAACGTGCGCCGGGTCATCGTGAAGGATGCGCGCGGCGTCACGCTCATCGAGGTCCCACTGACGCTGAGCCTCGTCGGAGCCGCGCTCGTGCCGGTGTGGGCCGCGATCGCTGCGATCGCGGCGATCGCTGCGGACTTCACGATCCAGCTCGAGCGCAAGGACCCCGCGGCGTCGTAAGAGCGCTCTGGGCGCGCGCGCCGCTCCTCGCGTGCGGCGCGCTCGCTCTGATCACGGCCGGGTGGGCCGGCCTCGGACGCATGGGCGTGCTACCCGCCGCCGACGTCGGCAGCGCCGCACGCGAGCACGGCGCGCTCATGGTCTCGGGCTTCGTTGGCACGCTCATCTGTCTCGAGCGCGCCCTCGTCGCGCGCCGCGGGTGGGCACTCCTCGCTCCGCTCTGCTCTGGGCTCGGCGCGATCGGTGTGATCCTCGGCACGCCGCAGCCACTGCCCGCCCTGGCGATCGCCGTCGCAGCGGTGGCGCTCGTCGCGATCACGCTGTTCGGGGTGACGCCCGGTCCGACCATCGTGATGGCGGTGATGGCCGCCGGGGCGGCGTCCTGGGCCGTCGGAGCCCTGCTATGGGCGGTCGGTGCGGAGCCGTTCCGCGCCGTGCCATGGTGGGCGGCGTTCCTGGTACTCACGGTGGCGGCCGAGCGCATGGATCTCTCTCGCGCGCTGCGACCATCGTCCGGCGCCCTTGCGGTCTTCATCGTCGTGACCGTCCTGCTCGTGCTCGGCGTCACCGTCACGCTCGTGGACTTCGGGCTCGGCATCCGCGTATCAGGGTGGGCCCTCCTCGTGCTCGCCCTGTGGCTGGCGGTGCGCGACCACCCGCCCGCCGCGTCGCGCTCGCTCCCGATGCCGCGCTACATCGGGACGGCGATCGCGATCTCGTACGCCTGGCTCGCCGTGGGCGCGCTGCTCATGCTCACGTACGACGGCGTGCCCGCCGGCTGGCGCTATGACGCCCTGGTGCACTCCGTGTTCATCGGATTCGTGATGACGATGATCCTTGCGCATGGTCCGATCATCCTTCCGGCGATCGCTGGAGTGGCCGTGGCATACAGTCCGTTGCTTTACATCCCGCTCGTGCTGCTGCAGTCGTCGATGGTCCTTCGTGTTGCCGGCGACATCATGGAGCGTGTTGATTGGCGTGACTCGGGAGCCACCCTGAACGCGATCGCGGTGTTGACCTTCGCCGCCACCATGGCGATCGCCGTACGGCGGAGGCGCCCGGGATCGCGCGGGGCGCTCGCGGCCGCGCGTCGCTAGTCGGCTGTCTCCGGCGCGCCGACGTAAACGTCCTCACGCGCGTACTCGTCCTCGCGCTCCTCGTCTGCTCTTGCGTGGGTCTGATGGGGTCTCGTCCGACCGCGCTGTGAGCGATCGCGCAGCTCGATGAGCAGCCGTGCCGCACAACGCGGGCAGCGCGGCACTCCGTGCGCGTCCCACGCGGGCGCGGCCGTGTCGTGCCCGCAGTACAGGCACGAGAGCTCGTCGCCTACGCATGAGGCTGGTCGCTTCCGCTTGATGCTCATCCGTCCTCCCACGTCGATGTGCGCCTGACCGCCGGCGCGTTCGTCGCGCCGGCGGTCGTCAACGGACCGGTGTGTTCTTTATCAGGCCGGCTGGAGGCTTTCGCTCGTGCGCGTGCCGAAGTACGCGACGGTGGCGAGAAGCACGCCGCCGACGACTGCCGGGATCACGAACATCCCGTCAAGGTTCGGACCCCAGTCCTTGATGGCGTCGAGCACCGGGACCGTTGCGCCCGGGACGTTCTCGCTCGCGAAGTACGCGCCGAATGCTCCGGACATCGCGATGATCAGCCACTCATACGGAAGTGACCTCTTCTCGTACATCTGCACGGCGAAACCGGCGATGACGGCGATGATGACGATGCCTGCGAAGGGGATGAAGCCCATTTCTTTCCTCTCTTTCTCTCACCAGGCGGCGACAAGCTTGTTGATGACGGCCCGGACGCCTTCGGTCATCCACGCGGCCTTCTCAGCGAGCGCGCGATCGCCGGAGAACTCGACGTTGCCCGAGAGCGTGACGAGACCGTCCATCACGCCAACGGTGATGTGGCGAGCGGCGAGCGGGATCCGACGCTCGATCGCTCTTTCGACGCTGGTCCGGATGGCGTGGGCCGGGATCGACGGGGGGACGACGGTGATGTGATTGTTGATCGCGGACACCCCTTTCAGCGCGGCCACACGGTCGCCCGCTGCCCGCTTCTGATACCAGTAATCCACCGACCCTTTGAGCGTGACAGCGCCCCTGCGCACGATCACCTCGATCTTCTCCTCGGGCATGTCGACGTCCCACTTCAGCGCGGTGCGCACCGCGCTGGCGAGCTCGGTGTCGTTCGGGCCCGTGAGGCCCGGACTGCGGACTACGAGCTCGTTCGCGACGCCCTGCGTACCCGCGATCTCGGCTGCGATATCGGCGGCGGCCATGAGCTTGGGGTAGCTCGAGACCGTGCCGGTGAGCGTGACGACGCCCCGATCGACCGCAACGCCGAGCTCGGCCGCCTTGAACCGCCAATCCCGCTCGATCTCGTCGATGACATCTTGGCGGAGCTGCGCGTCCGTCTTGACGACGGTCGTCTTCATCGGAGACCTCCGTTTCCACCGGGCAGGCTAGGCAGGCCGCGGAGCGCTCGCAGTCAGGCTGTACCCGTTGCGGCGTGGGTCGGTGCCCGACGCGGTTTGGGGCCGTTCGCGTGCCGTTCGGACCTGCCGGGGGGAGTCGTTCGCCTCACGCGCATCTCGCACCTCGGCGCGACCCTTGTCGGAGACCTGCGCCGGAGGTGCGTCATGCGCGTCCTCATCGCGACCGACTTCTCACCGCACGCCAACGATGCCGTGACGATCGTCAAGAGACTTCCACTCCCGTCGGGCTCGACGATCCGGATACTCCACGTCATCGAGCCCTTTCCGGAGATCACCGCGTTCGCACCCGCGGCGATCGTCGAGATCGGCAAAGCCGCGGAGCTGCAGCTCCAGGCCGAGCTGGACACGGCGGCCGCCACGCTCCGCGCAGCCGGACGCGACGTCGGGACAGCCCTCGTCATCGGCCGGACCGCGGACGTCATCGTCGAAGAGGCGGAGCGAACGAAAGCCGACATCATCGTGATGGGGAGCCGCGGTCGTCGCGCGATCGCGTCGGGGCTGCTGGGTTCCGTCTCCGCTGAGGTCGTCGATCGCGCACCGTGCCCGGTGCTCGTCGCGCGCGGTCCCGCGCTCCGGCGGGTGATCCTCGCGGAGGACGGTTCGGAGACCGCGGCCGCGGGCGCCCGCGTACTGGCAACGGCGCCGGCGCTGAGCGATCTCGAGGTCCGTGTCGTCAGCGTGGTAGATGCTCCGTTCCCTTCGACCCTGGCCGCGGGCGATGCGCCGATGGCGACGTACGGGGCCGTGCAGGCCTACTACGACTCGCTCCCCGCGCTTCGTGAGGCGATCGGCAAGATCGCGCACGAGCGCGCCGCAGCGCTCGGGGCTGCGGGGCTGAACGCGACCTCGAAGGTCCGCGAGGGTGATGCGGCTGAGCAGCTCATCGCCGCGGCGGTCGAGGAGCACGCCGACTGCATAGTCATCGGAAGCCACGGCCGCACCGGCGTGACCCGGATCTTCCTGGGTAGCGTCGCGCGTGCGGTGCTCTTCAACGCCCCGTGCTCTGTGTTGATCGTCCGCGCGACGAAGGTCGCAGCCGCCGGCGCACGCGAGAAGGTCCTCGCCGCTGCTAACTAGCCGGGCGCACCGGCCGCTCGAGGATCGCGGAGCGTGACCGCCGCCAGATGCGCGATCGAGGCGATGCCGAGCACGGCGGTGCCGACCGCGACGAACTCGGTGACGAGCTCGACCGGACTATCCGGACGCAACACGAGGGCGAGTGCGAACCCGAACACGATGGCCAGACGCTCCTCGCCCGCGGTCGCGATCCCGCACGCGCGAAGGTAGGCGTACGCGGCGAAGCCGGCCAGCGCGATGATGATGAGCGCGAGGATGATCACCATCGGCCCCACGCTACCGGCCACGGGGCAAGGCGAAAGTCGGCGCCGCCAAGAACAGGTGTAAGTCCCGACCCGACGCGGTCCGCGACCTCTGGCCCGCAACGGTGCGACGATCGGCCCTGCCACGTCGCGAAAAGCGTGCGAACATCCAAGACGTCCCGAGGGGCCTGCCGAGGGAATCGCGGGTCAGAGATCCCATCAACGACCGCGAAACTGGGAGCGGCATCAAACACGATCACGATCCAAGGAAGATCGTGGATCGGCTCCTTCGACCGAAGAAGACGAGTCATGACAAGACTTCGGCGAACGGCAGGTCGCTCGGGTTTCACGTCCCCCGAGCATCCCAGTTCTCAGGTGTCGAATGGCCGCGATTAAGCGGCGTAACGGCTCTCGCCCGCGTGCGTGTCCTGGCGGACCCTATGGGCATGGCGATGTTGATCCACCGACGGCTCGATCTCCAGGGTGTCCCTTGGCAGCTCACGCTCAGTCGTGTGTCGAACACCATGAGCGAGCTCTCCCACGGCGAGCTGGTCGAGGTCCTCTCCACGGACCCCGGGTCGGTGCGCGCGCTCGACACCTGGTCCCGCGCCACCGGCAACGCCCTTCTCGAGTCCAGTCAGTTCGGGAACGTGCTCCGCTTCGTCGTCCGCAAGCTGTAGCAAGCGCAGCGGCCGCGCTGTCTGCCAGCCGTCTCCGTCAGGTAATCGCTGTAGAGGACGGTCGGCCACTCCGGTTGGGCCGTTCGGCCGTGTCGAGGTGCGATCCGTCCGCTCAGGCTCCTCTCATGACGGCCCCGCGCTACCCCGGCATCCCCGTCGTGGCCGATGGCTCCGAGGCCATCGCGCATGTCGAAACGCGGATATCGGAAGGCTCCTGCGCGTACCCGATCACCCCCTCCACGACCATGGCCGCCCTGTACCAGGCAGCGGTCGCGGACGGCGCGGCGAATCTCTGGGGCACGCCGCTGCGGTTCATCGAGCCGGAGTCGGAGCATTCCTCGGCCTCGGCCGCCGAGGGCTTCGCGCTCGCCGGCGGACGCGTGACGAATTTCACCGCCGGCCAGGGGCTCATCCTCATGAAAGAAGTCCTCTACGTCATCGCAGGCAAGCGCCTGCCCGCCGTGTTCCATGTCGGTGCGCGCGCGCTCACGAGCCAGGCGCTGAACATCCACGCCGGACACGACGACGTGATGGGCGTCGCCGACACGGGCTGGGGGATCCTCTTCGCGCGCAACGTGCAGGAGGCCGCCGACCTCACCGCGATCGCGCGGCGCGCGGCCGAGGCAACGGAGACCCCGTTCCTTGTCGTGCAGGACGGCTTCCTCACGACGCACACGTTCGAGAACGTGCTGCTTCCGGAGGACGCGCTCCTGCGAGAGTTCGTCGGCGACCCACGCGAGCACGTGCGCTCCTACTTCGACCCGAAGGAGTCGCTGATGACCGGCGTCGTGCAGAACCAGGACGCCTACATGAAGGGGAGGATCGGGCAGCGTGTGTTCTACCACCGGCTCGCCGAGGAAGTCCGCCTTGCGATGCACGTGTGGACGGACCTCACCGGCCGGCCATACAACCTGGTCGATGCGTACCGCTGCGAAGACGCCGAAACGATCGTCGTCGCGATGGGCACGATCGCCGACACGGCGATCGCCGTCGTCGACGAGCTGCGTCGCGCGGGCCGTCGGGTCGGCTGCGTTGGGGTCACGAGCTTCCGTCCATTCCCGGCGGCGCGGATCGCCGCCGCGCTCAAGCACGCCCGTGCCGTCGCGGTCATCGAGCGCACCGATGAACCCGCGGCAGCCGACAACCCTCTCACGCGCGAGGTGAAGGCCGCGCTCGCGGACGTCGCAGGGAGCGGGGCACACATCCCGCTCGTCGCGTCGGTCTCGGCCGGCCTCGGCTCGCGGGACGTGGCGGCCGGCGACATCGCCGCCGTCTTCCGCTGGCTCCAGGAGCCACTGAGCAGCGAGCGCCGCTTCGCCGTTCTGGGCATCCGTCATCCGCTCGCGCTCGAACGCATGGAGCTCGATGTCCGACCCAAGGGCGCGTACAGCATGCGCGGGCACTCGATCGGCGGGTTCGGCTCGGTGACGACGAACAAGCTGCTCGCGGCGCTCGTCGGCGATCTCTTCGGCCTTCGTGTTCAGGCCTACCCGCGCTACGGCTCCGAGAAGAAGGGTCTGCCGACCGCGTACTTCCTGACGATCGCGGAGGGACCTATCCGCACGCACGCCGAGCTCGAACGCGTTGACTTCGTGCCGCTCCACGATGTCGCCGCGTTCTCTCAGGGTGCGCCGCTCCACGGTCTGGTCGATGGCGGCACGGTCTTCGTTCAGTCGCCGCTCACCGACCCCGAGCGGATCTGGGCATCGTTGCCGGTCCGCGCACGCACCGAGATCCTCGCGCGGCGCGTTCGCGTCGTGGCGCAGGACACCGCCGCGCTGGCGCGCACCCACTCCCCACGGCCCGACCTTCTCGTGCGCATGCAGGGCGTCGCGCTCGTCGGTGTATTCCTCCGCGTCGCGCCTTTCGCGCAGCGTGCCGGACTGAGCGAGGACCAGCTCATGGCCGCGGTGCGCGATCGCTTGACGCGCTTCTTCGGAAAGCGCGGCGGGGCGGTCGTCGACGCGAACATGGCCGTGGTCCGCGCTGCGTACGACGGTGTGATCGACGTGACCGAGGCGATCATCGGCGCCGCCGCGACCCCCCACCTTCAGGAGGTGACGTGATGACCAGACGCATCGTGCGCGATGTCATGACGAAGGCCAGCATCAACGTCCGGGCGGATGCCCCGCTCAGCGAGGCCGCCGGCCTGCTTGACACGTACCACATCAGCGGCATGCCGGTCGTCGATCGAGATGGGCACCTCGTCGGCGTGATCTCCCAGACCGATCTCCTGCGCGCGCGGGTCATCGATCACCTCTGGAGAGCGCTGCCCGGCCTGGCCGTACGCCACCTCATGACCGCACCCGCCGTTACCGCGAGCGAGGGCATGGCGCTCGACGACGCCGCGGCTCTGATGGAGAAGGAACAGATCCATCGGCTCGTGGTCGTTGCCGAGGATGGACGCACGCCGGTCGGCGTGCTGTCCGTCTCCGACGTCATTCACGAAATGGCGCACAGATGACGCTCACGAAGCAGCCCGGCGCTCCGATGGAGACACACGCGGTCGCCGACGCTCAGCATCTCTTTGACGTGCACGCGTACGTCGACGATTTCAATCGCGCCGTCATGGACGCATATCGCGCGAACGCCGCGGATGTCGAGCTTCCGGCCGACCGGGGGGTCGCCCGGAGCATCATCCCGCCGGGCACTGCCGCGACACGCGACTTCAGTCACCTAGCGCCGCGCATCCCGGAGTTCATCGCCGACCGCTGCGTCGGCTGCATGAGCTGCGTGAACACCTGTCCCGACACGGCGATCCTCGGCATCGCGCTCCAGAAGTCCGCCGTCGAAGAGCGGACCGCGGCGTTCGCGAAGACCGAGCCGAACGCGGCGCGGGCGGCCGAGACGGCGCGCTCGCACTTCGTCGAAACGCGTAAGTACGGCGAGGTGCCGGCAAAGCGTGGGCTCGAACCTGCGCTCTTCGGCATCTTCGTCGATCCGGTGCACTGCAAGGGCTGCGCGGAGTGCGTCGAGGTGTGCGTCGCGCTCGGCTACGACGCGCTGGCGATGGTCGACAAGGCGCCGGAGGGCCCCAGCGCCGAGGCGACGCTGGATCGCTATGCGCGCGACATGCGCTTCTTCCGATCACTTCCGCCGACGCCGCGGGAGTATCGCAATGAGAAGGCCCTCGCGGACCTCATGCTCGGCGAGCACGCGATGGGGTACGTCGGGGGCGCGGGCTCGTGCTCCGGCTGCGGCGAGGCCACCGCGATCCGGATGCTGGTCGCTGCGACGCGACAGACCTACGGCAGCGAAGGGATGGGCATCGTCGCGTCCACCGGGTGCAACACGGTGTTCGGCAGCACCTACCCATACAACCCGTACCTCGTTCCGTGGACGAACTCGCTCTTCGAGAACGGTCCGGCAGATGCCCTCGGGATCCGTGCGCGCTGGGATCAGGAAGGCAAGTCCGAGCGTCGCATCTGGGTGATCGGAGGCGACGGCGCGATGTACGACATCGGCTTCCAGTCGCTGTCGCGGATGGTCGCAGCGGGCGCCGACATCAAGGTGCTCGTGCTGGATACGCAGGTGTACTCGAACACTGGTGGCCAGGCATCGACCGCGTCGTTCGGCGGACAGGTCACGAAGCTGTCCGCGTACGGCAAGTCGCTGCACGGACGTCCCGAGCGCCGCAAGGAGCTCGGCCGCATCCTCATGGCGCACGGTGACGTGTTCGTCGCGCAGACGACGCCGGCGCACGTGAACCACTTCTACAAGGCGATCCTCGACGCGAACAGCTATCCCGGACCCGCCGTCGTGATCTCTTACGCGCCGTGCCAGCCCGAGCATGGGATCTCCGACGACGCATCGAATCGCCAGTCGCGGCTCGCGGTCGACTCACGCGCTTTCCCGCTCTTCACGTATGACCCGCGGAAGGGGGCGACCCTGAAGGAGCGACTCTCACTGCAAGGGAACCCACAACTCGCGGCTGACTGGTCCACGCTCCCCGACGGAACGGTCGTGGACTTTCTCACGTTCGCGCGCACCGAGGGCCGCTTCGCGCCGCATTTCAGCGACGACGGCACGTCGAGCGCTGAGATACGCGCGACACAGGAGGATCGTCTTCAGAACTGGCGAACGCTTCAGGAGCTCGCCGGGACCCGCGGCACACCCACCACCACTGCGATTTCCGGTCCGTCAAACCCCGTGTCGGCGCCGCTCGTCGCCCCGTAGGGTCGTTCTGCCCCACAGCGCCGGTGCCCCTCGGCGAGGCTCGCCGTGCCGGCCCGCCGCGACGTCCCGGATCACCGGTACGCGTTCACACTGGCGATGACCGTTCTGGCCGCCTCAGGCGTCGCGTTACTCGCGGCGCTGTGGATCTTCGCGCAGGTGTTCTCCGCGGGCCAGGCAGGCTAAGCGGGCGATAGTGCGCTGTGGGTGGCGAGCTCTCTCGACCTTCTCGCCGACCGGCTGCGCGAGATGTTCCGCCCTTAGTTCCCTACCATCTGTTGGGGTCGTTGCGCCGCATACGTTTCTGTTATCCCGAGCGCTCGCTCCAACAGCCGTTGCCGCCACGTCCAGCGGAGTGCCACTGCCCAGAGCGAGCACGCGGCCACCGCGACGGCGAGATCTACGCCCTGGAGCGTGCCGAGGTCGAAGAACGCACGCAACTCCGGAGCAGTGATGGCCCACGCGAACGCGCCGAGCAGTGGAACGATCAGCGCGACTGTCGGCCAACCGGCGACGCTGTTCTCACCACCGGTCCAGCGGCGCGTCGGCGGCGCGGCGTAGACGACGAGCATCAGGCCGCACAGGATCGAGAACGTCGTGAGCGTGCTCCGTGCACGCTCGAGCGAGTCTCCGAACGCGGTGTACGCGACGAACAACAGCAGCGCGACGAGCGCCAGCGACCACGCGGCCGGCACCACGAAATGGATGAGCGAGCGGACCAGCCGCTCGCGAACGCGTGGCGTCGGGCGCGCGGTGGCGGCCAGCGCGATGGCCGGGATCCCCACGGTGAGGAGCGTGAGAAGCGCGGTCTGCTTCGGCGTGTAAGGGAAGCCCGCGTCCACCAGCGCGGCGGCAGCGATGAGCAGCGCCATGAAGGTGATACGCGTGAGGAAAAGGCGCAGCACGTCCTGCATGCCCTGGAGGATCCGCTGGCCCTCACGGAATGCGACGGGCAGCGCCGCGAAGGAGTCGTCGAGCAACACGAGGTCCGCGACGGCGCGAGCCGCCTGCGTGCCGCCGTGCAGCGCGATCGACAGGTCGGCCCTCTTGAGCGAGGGCACATCGTTCACGCCGTCGCCCACCATGGCCACGTACCGTCCGTCCTCGCGCATGGCCTGAACGAGTCGTTCCTTCTGGTGCGGAGCGACGCGCGCGAAGATCGCATGCTCCGCCGCGAATTGCCGCAGCCCGTCACCCTCGATCCGTTCGATGTCCGCGCCGGTCACGATGCCGCCGACGGGCTCGATGCCGGCGCTCGTGGCGATCGCACCGACGGTCTTCGGGTGATCGCCCGAGATCACCTTGATCGCCACACCGACCTGCGCGAAACGCGAGAGCGTCTCGCGCACCTCGGGGCGCAGCTCGTCCCGTAGCGCGACGACGGCGATCGGCGAGAGGTGAGGCGGAAGGACCGGACGCCCTCCTGCGTCGCGGAGGGCCGCGGGCTCCTGTGCGCGGGCCAGCAGGACCACGCGCAGGCCGCGTTCGGCGAGCTGTGAGGACACACGATCGACATCAGCGGCGTCCCCCACCGTCAGACGCGTGCGGAGCGCCTCCGGGGCCCCGAGCAAGAGCGGCGACCCGTCCTCATCGGAGAATGCCAGCGCGCTCCAGCGCAGCTCGGATGTGAACGAGACCTCATCGGCCAGCGGACGGCGTCGACCCTCGCACGACCGCGCGACCGCAGTGGTCGTGCGATCGAGTGTGCTGAGGCTCGCGACCACGTCGCCGAGGACCCCCCGCGCCGCGGACTCGTCAACGTGGAACGGCCGCAGCGCCTCGAGCACGAGTCGACCCGATGTCAGCGTCCCAGTCTTGTCGAGGCACAGGACGTCGACGTTGCTGAGTGACTCGACGGCGTTCGTCTGCTGCACCAGCGCGCCCTTACTGGCCATGCGCACCGCGCCCATCGCGTAGGCCGCGGCGATCGCTACGAACAGCCCATTGGGCACGAGCCCGAGAACGACGACGGCGAGTCTGACCACCTCGACCGCGGGCTGGCCCTCGATGATCGCGGATGCGACGAGGATGATCCCGAATGACACCGCGACGAACAGGATCACGCGCACGACGAGATCGACCTGCCGCTGTAATGGCGTCAACGCACGGCGCGGCGCCCGCGCTCCGACCGTGATGCGATTCGCGTAGCTTGCCTCGCCCACGCGGACGGCCTCGTATGCGGCGGCCCCCGCGATGCAGAAGCTGCCCGAGAGCACTTCGTCATCGCGGCCTTTCGCGACGGGCTCCGACTCCCCGCTGATCAACGATTCATCGAGGTCCATCTGCCCGGTGCCGGAGATCCTTCCATCGACGACGATCTGATCGCCCGGGCGCGCCACAAGCACGTCGCCGAGCACGACCTCCGCCGGATCGATCTCGCGCTCCGCTCCGTCGCGGATCACCCGTGCTCGCGGACGCGTCAGCAACGCGATCCGGTCGAGTACGCGTTTGGCCCTCACCTCCTGCGCAAGTCCGACGACCACGTTGATCGTGACGACCCCGACAGAGACGAGAGCGTCGCTCCACTGACCGAGGGCGACAAGCGCGAGCCCCATGACGAAGATCACGCCGTTCACGAACGTGAAGACGTTGTCGCGGAGGATCTCGCGATAGGTCCTTCCCGTGGCGGGCGGCTGCGGATTACCCAGGCCGCGCGAGCGCCGCTCCGCAGCCTCACGGTCGGACAGGCCGATCGGTGTGGGCTCGATCACGCAGACACCGTACGGGCAGGCGTCCGCGAGCAGTAGTGCCGCCCGGTCCATCGCGGCGTGCGGTCTGGCCGTATGTCGGAGTGGTCGCCGGCCCTACAGGCGGGCCGGTTCCGCGCCGGTAGCCTGCGGAGGACACAACCCGCGACGGAGGCCGGCGATGGTCATCGGTGGGTCGCTCTGCGCTGAGCGCAGCGACGGCCCAACAGGAGCGAGACGCGCTGAGGCTCGGCGAGACTGTTCAGGCAATCACCTACGTGAGAATGGGCGGCGAGCATCGGTCGATGCGACCTGTGGCCCTCGAAGTCGCATCCGGAACGCACGACGATCCCCGCCACGCCGCTTCGTACTGTCGCCTACGTGAGCGTGAAACGCGCGGACGAGGTCATCGCGAAAGCGATCCGCCGCGAGCTACGCGAGGACCCGTCGACCGCCGCACTGCACGTACACGTCGAGGTGCGCGATGGGGTCGCCATCCTCCGCGGTCGCGCCGATGATCTGAAGGACGCGGACAACGCGGCGGAGGTCGCCCTGCGCGTACGCGGCGTGCGGCGCGTGGCCGAGCAGCTGACGCTCCGCGAGCCCGTGGCATGACCGACTTGGTGGCAATGCGTCGACCATCACTTCGCCCTGAGGTGCCGCTGTGGGGGCGACGCCCAGCGTGACGGGTCGCTCTGCTCCAACGTGTCGCGGAAACGCCCGAATGCACGCCGTGCGTTGAAGGCAAGCAGCACGCGGGCAAGCGGACCGAGGGCACGCCAGACGCCTTGCGGCTCCCATTGCATCCGCCCAATCATGTCAGTGCCGTCGCCTGAGGGCGCGAAGTCACCGACCCAGCGGTAAGGCGACCCGCCTACCTCGCCCTCGATGACGACATGACGCGGAGCCTCGAACTCTCGCAGGTGCCACGTGACTCGGCCAAAGCCGACGTGCTCCCCTTCGAAGGACGTGCCGGGGCCGATGGGACCTGACGACGTTTTGGTGATCCTCCGGACCTGAGCGTTGTAAGCAGGCTCGTTGCGCAGATCCACGAAGAACGCGAACGTATCCTCCGGGTTTCGGGCGATGTGAATCCGTACTCTGGCCTCGATCACGTGCCCCTCCTTAGAGTCGTCCTCTCGTACTCGACCGGATCTCTTCCTGTCGCACCAGGCTGGCCTCCGAAAGTGCGCTCTCGATCGCGGTCGTCAGCACAGGCCGAGCGTCGCCTGGGCCCGCGCGACGCACTCGTCGAGCGGCGTGCGTGGCATGGTCGAATCCGCGGCGAACGCGGTCTGGCGGGCATTCGCAGCGTCCGACGACGGGCGCTGCCGGACACGCTCCTCGAGCGGATCTGCCACGACGGGCCATGTCGTCCTGCCACGTCGAGCCTTTTGACCCTATGGGGGTCACCGTGAACGCATCTACCGTCAAAACGTGCGGGATCCGTGGAGACGACACGATCAGCTCGCTCCGGGACCTGCACGAAGTGGACCGGAAGGTACGCGCCAGGCGGCTGGCTCCACCCTGAGGGGACAATCCCTCCTGTGATCGAACAGGGCGTCGTCCTGCGCGACGGCACGACGGTGCGCGTCCGTCCCGTCCTCGCCGCCGACCGGCCCGCGCTCGAGTCGTTCCTTCGCTCGCTGTCGCGGGACGCTCGGTACATGCGCTTCAACTCCCTCGCGATCGATCTGGGCGCCGCGGCCGCTCGTTGGGCGGAAGTCGGACCGGACACTTACGGACTCGTCGCCGTCGAAGGACCCGAGGCTCGCCTCATCGCCCACGCCGAATACGTGCGGATCGACGGAAGAAGGGCCGAAGTGAGCTTCGCGACGGCCGACGATCATCGCGGTCTGGGTCTTGCCACGCTGCTCCTCGCTGACCTCGCCGCGCATGCCCGCGCGCGAGGTATCCAGACGTTCGAGGCGTTCGTGCTTCCCGACAACCGACGGATGGCCGAGGTCCTGCGCGAGAGCGGGTTCACCGCGACGTCGGCGCCTCGCGACGGCTTCCAGTGCTGGCAGCTCTCCACCGATCTGACGGACGCCGCGCTCGACCGTTATGACGTACGCGAGGCGGTCGCACTCCGCACCTCGCTGCAGCGCCTGTTGTCGCCGCGCAGTGTCGCGGTCGTCGGTGCCTCGCGGACGCGAGGCACGATCGGGGCGGAGATCTTCCATAACCTCCTCGCGACGACGTTCAACGGCCCGGTCTATCCGGTGAACCGGTCGGCCGAGGTGGTTCAGTCGGTCCGCGCCTACCCGAGCGTGACCGAGATCCCCGGGCCCGTGGACCTCGCGGTGGTCGTCGTCCCGGCAGCGCAGGTCCTCGCGGTCGTGAAGGAGTGCGCATCCAAGAGCGTCGCCGCGCTGGTCGTGATCTCGGCGGGATTCGCAGAAGCCGGGCCGGAGGGAGTCGCGCGCCAGCGCGAGCTCGTCCGGATCTGTCGCGAGTCCGGGGTGCGGCTTGTCGGTCCGAACTGCATGGGTGTCATCAACACCGATCCCGAGGTGCGGCTCAATGCCACGTTCGCACCGTCGTATCCACCGCCGGGCCGCGTCGGATTCCTGTCGCAGAGCGGCGCGCTCGGGCTCGCTGTGATCGAGCATGCCGTCCAGCGTGGGATCGGCCTCTCGACCTTCGTGTCCGTCGGCAACAAGGTAGACGTATCCGGCAACGACCTGCTCTCGTACTGGGAGAGCGATCCGCGGACCGACGTGGCGCTGCTCTATCTCGAGTCCTTCGGCAATCCGCGGAAGTTCGCTCGCATCGCACGCCGCGTGGGCGCGAAGAAGCCGATCGTCGCGGTGAAGAGCGGTCGCTCGGTGGCAGGCGCCCGCGCGACCTCATCGCACACCGGCGCGATCGTCGCCGCCTCCGACGTGACCACCGACGCGCTCTTCCGTCAGACCGGCGTGATCCGCACCGGGACCCTCGCCGAGCTCTTCGACGTCGCTGCGCTTCTCGCCAACCAGCCCCTGCCCGCCGGCGGTCGCGTCGCGATCCTGACCAACGCGGGCGGGCCGGCGATCCTGGCGACCGACGCGTGTGAGGCGGCGGGTCTGGAGATCGCGCCGCTCTCGGACGACACCACCGCGAAGCTGCGCGCCTTTCTGCCGGCTGAAGCCTCGACCGCGAACCCCATCGACATGATCGCCTCCGCGGGAGCCGATGAATACGCGAGGTCGATCGCCGTGCTGGCTTCGGATCCAGCGATCGACGCCGTGATCGTCATGTTCACCCCGCCACTCGTCACGCGGGCGTCCGATGTCGCGCGCGCGATCCGCGCCGCGGTGAGCGAGCTTCCGCGCGCGTTACCGGTCCTCGCGGTGTTCCTGTCGTTCTCGGGTGTGCCGCCGGAGCTCTCCGACGAACGCGTGCGGATCCCGTCTTTCGCGTATCCCGAAGACGCAGCGCGCGCGCTCGCCCACGTGGTGCGGTATGCGCGCTGGCGCGCGCGGCCGTCCGGCACCATTCCTCGCTTTCCCGTGCGCGCTGAAGACGCGGATGAGCTGCTCGAGGGCGCGGTCGCGCGCGGTGGCGGATGGCTCACCCCAGCTGAGGTCGCGACGCTGTTCGCGTGCTACGGGCTGCCCCTCATCGCTTCGCGCACCGCGCCGACGCCGGAAGCCGCCGCGGCCGCGGCGGCCGAGCTCGGCGGGCCCGTCGCGCTGAAGGTGATCGCGCCGACGCTCGTTCACAAGACCGAGGTCGGGGCCGTCCGCCTCGGCGTAGCGGCGTCGGAGGTGGGACCGGAGGCGCGTCGTCTCGCGGAGGTGGTGCGCGCGCACGGCCACGAGCCGACGGGATTCCTCGTACAGCCAATGGCGCCGGCGGGCGTGGAGCTCCTGCTGGGTGTCGTTCAGGACCCGACGTTCGGGCCGGTCGTGGCCTGTGGCGCGGGTGGAGTGACCGCTGAGCTCCTGAAGGACGTCACGGTCGGTGTCACGCCGCTCACCGATCACGACGCTCATGACATGGTGCGATCGCTGCGCACTTTCCCGCTGCTCGATGGGTTCAGGGGCGCAGCGAAGTGCGACGTCGCCGCGGTAGAGGAGGCGCTCCTGCGGCTGTCCGCGATGGTCGAACGTCATCCGCAGATCGCGGAGCTCGACGCGAATCCCCTCGTCGCGCATCCGACGGGCGCTCTCATCGTGGACGCGCGCGTGCGCGTGGAGCGAAAGGCGCAGCGGGGCTCCTGACCCTGGCTTCCCGACGGTATGGTCCGGACGGCGTCGGCCGAACGTCGTTCGACTCTATTGGTACTCCTCCGGTCCTCCAACACTCGACAAAAAGGCGTGCGTTGGAGGCATCGACATGACAGAGCTTGAGGGCAAGGTCGCCATCGTGACGGGTGGTGCGCGCGGCATCGGGGCGGCGACAGTGGAGGCGCTCTGTGACGAGGGCGCGTTCGTCTTCGTCGCCGACGTGCTGGACGAGGGCGAGGCGCTCGCCAAGCGGCTCGCTGGTCAGGGGAAGTGTGTCCGCTACGCGCACCTCGATGTCACCGATGAGGCGCAGTGGAAACAGCTCGTGGACGACATCGTGCGCGAGTTCGGCCACGTGGACATCCTCGTGAACAACGCGGGGATCGGGACGTTCGAGGACGTCGAGCAGGAGACACGCGCGGGCTGGGACAAGGTGATCGCCGTCAATCAGATGGGGGTCTGGTTCGGTATGAAGTACGCGATCCCCGCGATGAAGGCCAACGGAGGCGGGAGCGTCGTCAACGTGTCATCGATCTTCGGTGCCGTCGGTGGCTTCGGCGGCTCGGTCGCGTACCACGCCTCGAAAGGCGCCGTGCGGCTCATGACGAAGAACGCCGCCATCCGCTATGCGAAAGAGCGCGTCCGAGTGAACTCGATCCACCCCGGCTTCATCGACACGCCGATGGTCGCCCCGGTCCGCGGCACGCCGATGGAGAAGACGATCGAAGAGTCGACGCCGATGGGCCGCCTCGGTACTTCGAAGGAGATCGGTGATGTCATCGCCTTCATGTGCGGACCGAAGGCCTCGTACATGACCGGCTCCGAGGTCTATGTCGACGGCGGCTGGACCGCTGTGTAGCAAACGAAGAGCGCTGACGTTGTAGTACTGCGCCGCACGGCGCTCGTGCGGTCGGCGACGCCCCGGTATGGGGTGGCCCAGCTCGGTAGGAGGATCTGGCGCCCGATCCGAGCGATGTCGGCCGTCACCGCGACACCGTCGCTGGACGCCGGGCCGCCTCGAGCAGCGAGACGACCTCCTCGTCGCGTACGGGCTCGAAGTCATCGAAGTAGAGGCCGACCGCGGCCATGTCGGACGGCTCGAGCACGCAAACGAGATCATCGACCTCGCGGCGCAGCTCGATCGCGGTCCCAGCGGCGCACACCCCGACCGCGAGAACGATGCGGCGTGCTCCGAGTTTTCGCAGCGACGCGATGGCGGCGCGTGCCGTTACGCCCGTCGCGACGCCGTCATCGACAAGGATCACCGTGCGCCCGCGTACGTCGAGCGGCGCGCGTCCTGAGCGATACCGACGCTCGCGCCGCAGGAGCTCGGCGCTTTCGCGCTCGATGACGAGCTCGAGGTCCG
>DATDEH010000091.1 GCA_036523395.1 Candidatus Limnocylindria bacterium
GAGCTTGCCGCCTACGGGACATTCGCCGTCCTCTTAACAGCGGCGAGCCTTGCTCCCGGACCGGGGAGTGCGGCAGGCTCCGCGACGACCACGACCAGCTCGACGCCGACGGCAGGCAGCGCTTCCGCTCAGTCGGGTCTCACCGTCACGACGAGTCGTGGTGCGCTCCTCTTCGCCACCAAGGGCTGCACCGGTTGTCACACCCATTCCTCCTTCCCCAGCGCACGCATGCAGGTCGGTCCGGATCTCACCGCCGTCGCGGACCGCGCGGCGACGCGAGTCACCGGGCTCGACGCTCACGCGTACATCCGCCAGTCCCTGCGCGATCCTGGCGCGTATCGGGTCGCCGGCTACAGCGCGGTGATGCCGGACCTCGGGCTCACTGACGAACAGATCGACTCCATCACCGCGTTCCTGCTCTCGTCCGCACCTGATACCAAATATGAGAGCAGCGTCTTTGCGCACGGACACGGCCGCTAGCGAACGGTCAGCGAGCTCGGACAGATCTGGTGATATGCGCACTGCTGACAGGTCTTCACACCTTTGATCGGTGCCGCCGCGAAGGCGCGGTCGCGGATCTTCGCCGCGGTACTGGTCACAACGGTGCGGACGACGCTCATGTCTGTGTCGGTAGGCTTGATGACCCCGCGCTCGCCGGTCTCGAGGAAATGCAGGACGGCCTCCGCGGGTCTCGTGCCATACATCTTCTCGTGCGCCAAGGCGTAGAGCCGTAGCTGGAGATCTTGGTTCGCCGCCTGCTGAGGCCTGTCGCTTCCCTCATCGATCGCCGTCGACTTGTAGTCGACGACGCTGGCGCCATCAGCGGTCTGATCCACACGGTCCCACCGTCCGACGACCCGATCGCGACCGAGCATGAAGGAGAAGCGCTGCTCGACCAGATCCGGCGCGGGCTGCGAGCGCTCCTGCTCGTGGAAGCGGCGCAGCGCTTCGAGTCCCGCGGTGAATCGCTCGGTCTCATGCTCGGGACTGATGAAGCCCTCGGCGAGCCACGCCGCACGGAAGGTGGCCTGGAGATCCGCGAGGCTCGGCTGCTCCCCTTCCCGCTTGCGGCGGAGGTAGTCCTTCACCGCCTCGTGCAGCGCGAGGCCGTAGATCATCGGTGGAGTCGGAAGTACCGGGATCTGTAGGACGTGCTTGAACCGATACAGCAGCGGGCAGCGGCGGTAGTCGTCGATGTCGCTGTAGGACACGGTGAGGACGTCATCGGGACCGAGCGCGGGCAGCGGTGCGTCGGCCTCCTCGGCGGGGACCTGGAATCGCTGCAGCTCCTCATACGCCGCGAGCCGTGCCGAGATCCGCTCCGGCTGGCGTCCAAGCGCCTCCCCGATGAAGCGGCTAGGTCGGAACGCGCGCGTTCCGCCGTAGTCGACGGCGTTCGTGAAATAGAAGGTGTCCTTCGCGCGTGTCATCGCCACATACGCGAGACGACGCTCCTCGGCGATGTGATTCTCCCGCGACGGCGGGGGTGATTTCGCCAGCGCTTCCGGCAGGGGCAGGGCGTCGGCACGCATCGACCCCGGGATCCGCTCGTCGGTGCAGTGGACCAGGAACACGACGGCGAATTCCAGGCCCTTCGCCTTATGGACCGAGAGCACGTTGACGCGCTCGGTCGATGTTTCGAAGTCGGCTGCCACCGGGTCGTCTCCCGCTTCGCGCAGCAGCTCCAGGTACGGAACGAAGAACGACGCCCGGTCGGTCGGGAGCGTGCGAGCCGCGGAGTGGACGAGCCGAAAGAACTTCGCGACGTTCTGGCCCTGCTCCTCCGCCAGCGCCGAATCCGGGTCGAGGTAGCGGGCGAGGAGCTTCGAGCGCTCGAGGAACTCATAAAGGAGCTCGGCCGTGGTGAGCTCGGTGGCTCGCTGCGCGTAGGTGGCGAGGTCCTCGCATAGCGACTTCGCGGCCAGGGTCGCCTCGGCTGAGAACCCCGACTCCGCGCGTGCGACCTCCTCGAACACCTCGCGGAGCGGTCGCTGGCGCCGGCCGCTCGCTTCCGCCGCGCGTGCGAGCTCCACCGCGGGGAAGGCGTAGAGCGAAGAGACGGCGAGGTTGTAGACGTGGCGAGAGTCGGACGGCAGCGCGACCGCCGAGAGGAACGAGATCAGGAGCCGGATCTCCGGCCGCTCGTACAGCTGCCCGCCGCCGGAGAAGTGCGCGGGGATCTGCCGGCGCGCAAGCGCGTTGAGGAACGGCGTCGCGTCGCTGTTGTTCCGAACGAGGATCGCGAAGTCGCCGTAGCGGCGCTGGTGCCGGAGCGCCTCGCGAGCGATGACATCCGCGACCTGCTCCGCCTCGTCAGCGCCGCTCACCTTCTGGATGTGGTCGACCTCGACGTCGGCCGCCGCGGCGCGACCCACGAGGTGTTTGTCGATGCCGAGCGTCGTCTCAAGCCGCTCGGGGTTGTGCTGGATGAGGCGGTACGCCGCGTCGAGCAGGCCCTGCGACGAGCGGCGGTTCTGGACGAGCGTCACGATGGCGGCCTCCGGGTAGGCCCGCGTGAATGCGTCGAAGTTCCCGAGGGTCGCCCCGCGCCAGGCGAAGATCGACTGGTCGTCGTCGCCGACCGCGGTGATGTTCCGGTGCGGCTCGACGAGCAGCCGCAGCAGCTTGAACTGCGCGTCGTTGGTGTCCTGGAACTCGTCGACCAGCACGAACCGGTAGCGGTTCTGGAGCCGGCGCGCGGCTGCAGGGTGATCGCGCAGCAGCCGCAGGCAGAGCGCGATCTGATCGCCGAAGTCGATGACGCCGGCCTTCTCCTTCAGCGCGGTGTAGGTCTGGTAGACCGCAGCGAGCTCCTCCTGGGCGTCAGCATCGTCGGCGCGCACTTCTGCATCGATGCCATCCCCCACCGCGTCGCGCAGCTTCTTCGCGTGCGCGGTGTACTGGTCTGGCGACACGTCCTCGTCGCGCGCGCGGCCGAACAGATCGAGGAGCGCGCGGACATACTCGAGGGGATCTCCGGCCGGGCGATAACGCCGCAGCGGCAGGTCGTACAGATGCTCGCGAACGAAGATGACCTGCTCGGCGCTCGAGAGGACGCGCAGCTCGCCGGAACGACCGAGCTCGAGCGCGAACTCGCGGAACACCTCATCGCCGAAGCCGTGAAAGGTCTTGATCGCCGCGTCGTTCAGCCCGAGCGGCGTGTTGATGTCGACACGCTCCTGCATCGCCGCGGCGGCCTTCTCGGTGAAGGTGACGGCCAGGATCTCGTGCGGCTTGGCGGCGCCGGAGGCGATGAGATGCACGACGCGAGCGGTGAGCACATGCGTCTTCCCCGTCCCGGCGCCGGCGACGATCAGCAGCGGCCCGGTCCCATGCTCGACCGCGCGGCGCTGTTCCTCGGTCAGTCCGCCGAGGATGTTGGGCTTCGGCTCGCCGAGGCCGAAAGCGAGCTGCTCGGTCATCAGGGGGGTCGCAGGGGCTTCTCCACCTGCGATAAGGAGGTCGGAAGCACTTCGCTCATTTGTTCTATTCTACGCAGGGGCTGCGCCCCTTCCACCCCCGGCACGGTGCCGATCACTTCTCGGCGAGGCTTTCGGCGAGAGCGACGAGGGTCCGGACGGCCGGGCCCTGGGGTCCGCGCGGTGAATAGGCGCGGTCTTTGTCGGACCAGTCGACGCTCGCGATGTCGAGATGCGCCCACTCGGTCCCGTCCTCGACCGCGGCCCACAGGAAGGCGGCCGCCTTGATCGCGCCGCCCTCGCGGCCGGCGCTGTTGCGGATGTCGGCGACCTCGCCCTTGATCTCGTCCTTGTATTCGTCCGTCAGTGGCATCGGCCACACCCGATCCCCTGCCGCGCCGGCCACGCCGCGCACGGTCTCAACGAACGCGTCGGGCTTGCCGAAGAGACCGATGAAGTACGGCCCGAGGGCGATGCTCACGGCGCCGGTCAGCGTCGCGATGTCGACGACACGCCGCGCTCCCTCGCGCTGCGCGAAGGTGATCCCGTCGATCAGGACGAGGCGGCCCTCGGCGTCGGTGTTGATCACCTCGACTGTCTTGCCGCTCATGCTGGTGAAGACGTCGCCTGGCTTCGTAGCGCCGCCGCCGGGGAGGTTCTCAGTGCACGGCGCGACGCCGATCACGTTCACGTTCGGTTTGAGGCGGCCGATGGCAGCGAGGGCGGCTATGACACTGGCCGCGCCGGTCATGTCGGCCTTCATGTGATGCATGTTGTCGGCGGGCTTGATCGAGATGCCGCCGGAGTCGAAGGTGATCCCCTTCCCCACGAAGGCGATGTCGTACTTCGACGCGCCGCGACCATTCCCGTTCTTCCCGCGGCGGCCGTGATACCGCATGACGATGAAGCGCGGCTCCTCATGGCTGCCCTGCGCGACGGAGAGGTAGCTGCCCATGCCGAGCGCACGGCAGCGCTCGGCGTCGAGGACCTCGATCTGGACCCCGGCCTCTTTCGCCGCCGCACGGGCCTCGTTCGCAAGCAGCGTCGGCGTCATCTTGTTCGCCGGCTCGTTCGCGAGACGCCGCTGGAGATTCACCGCGTCGCCCACGGCCTCTCCGCGCGCGATCGCTTTCGTCGCGGGCTTCTCGGTGACGAGGAGCACGCTGTCGAGCGGCGGTAGGCGCCGCTCTTCCTCGCGCGTCCGGTGCGCCTCGGGCCGCCACATCGCGTACACGGCGCCCTCGACGGCGGCCTGGACGGCCCGCTCCTCACCGAGGCCGTTCGGCGCGATGAAGAGTGCGACCTTCTTGACGTTCGAGCGCCACAGCGACTTCACGCCGGAGGCCGCGATGTTGCGGGCGCGCTCGGCGTCGTAGTCAGCCGGTCGGCCCGCCCCGACGACGACGATGAGCGGCTCGCCGTGGTGCGAGGTCACGCCATACGGCCGGCCCGCGCCGGCTTGGCCCCTGGCGATGCGGTCGACGACGGTCTTGATGGAACGCGGCAGACCGGCCGGCGTCCCACCATCGCTGTTGAGCGGGACGATGATCGCATCGACCTGACCGAGCGCGGACGCGCGGACCGCACGGAACTTCATGGACCGTCCTCCCCTTGATGCGCGAATGAGGCGATGCGTTCGCGAGCCGCGTCCGGCGTGAGCACGAGGATGCGATCGTCGCCGTGACGGCGCGTCAGTCCGCGATCGTCGAGGAATTGTAGGAGCGGCAGAACGTGCTTGCGGCTCGACCCCGAGAGATCGCGCGCACGGGCGACGGTGATCGTCCCGCTCGCAGCAAGCTCGTCCACCACGACGCGCGCGAAGCGCTTCACCGCCGCGGGGAGGAAGACCGCCTCGGTGCCGATGCGCACGACGTCACCACGATCGGCGAGGGCCGCCACCAGCTCGCGGTCGAGGCCATGCTCCGCCTCCAGTTGCGCGGGACTTGGCGGCTGGAGCGGCTCCTTCGCAAGTGCCGCCCGTGCGTTCTGCCAGCGGTGCTCCTGGTCTTCGGACAGCTGCGGCCGGTGCGACGGCAGCGCGAGGGCACTCCCTCGCTCCGCGAGCCGTTTCTGCGCGACGAGCTGCTCGACCAGGGCATTGAAGCGCTTCGCGGGGAGTCCGAGCGCCGAGCGCACCTCCTCACGAGAAGCGCCGGCGCGCAGCGGCGTCGTGCGATGCGCCTTTGCGCAGATACGTTCCACGTGCGTCGCGAGCGCTTCGAACGCGTCGCGCGAGAGCAGCGCGTCGCCGAGACGAACGGCGCGACCATCGGCGACGACCTCATCCGTCGCCGCCTCGCGCTCGTCGGGGGCGAGGCCGCTTCGCTCCGCCGCTTCTGCCGGCGTGCGCGGCACGTCCAGCGACGCGAGGAGCCGCGACGCCGCCGACGGTGCGGTGCGGCGCTCGAGCGCCGCGACGGTGTCCGCGCGGCGACGCAGGCGGACCGTCGCGAGATCCGCGACAGCGCCACCGCCGATCGTTTCGGACGGCGACGGGCGCCGGACCACCAGGCGATCACCGACGGCGACCGCGACCGGTGTCGCAAGGCGCAGCTGCACCCACGCGGTCTCACCGGGCCCGATCTCGGTGCCCTCGAGCAGCGCGGCGTGAGCCATCGTCTCCGCCGTGCCGACGTGCACCTTGACCTCCTCGTCGTGCTCGAGCGCGGTGCTCGCGCCCGCCAGCAGCTCGAGATGCACCGCGATGAGCGTCGTCGTCTCGAGCGAACCTGGCCTCGCCACGACCATCCCGCGCGACACGGCGTCCTTGGCGATGCCGGAGAGGTTCGCCGCGACGCGGCTGCCGGGCCGCGCGACGTCGAGCGAGCGACGATGCGTCTGCAGGCCTCGGACGCGCGCACGGATGTCGCCCGGTAGCACAGCGACCTCGTCGCCGACCGCGAGCGAGCCGTCGAGCAGCGTGCCGGTGACGACCGTGCCGAAGCCAGACATCGTGAACGAGCGATCGACCGGGAGGCGCGGACGGCCGACGTCGCGCCGCGTGGGCGCTTCGCCGAGCACGCGCTCGAGCGCAAGCAGCAGCTCATCGAGTCCGCGGCGCGCCGTTGCGGAGACCTGGACGAGCGGCGCATCTGCGAGGGCTGTGCCCCGCAGTGCCGTGCGGACGTCCGCGACCGCGAGCTCCGCCCACTCATCGTCGACGAGATCGCGTTTGGTGAGCGCGATCACGCCACGATCGATCCCGAGCAGCCCGAGGATCGCGAGATGCTCACGCGTCTGCGGCATCACGCCCTCATCCGCCGCGATCACGAGTAGCACGGCGTCGATACTGCCGATACCCGCGAGCATGTTGCGGATGAAGTCCTGATGACCCGGCACGTCGACGAACCCGATGTCCCCGCCGCCCGGGAGCGTCACCCACGCGAAGCCGAGATCGATCGTCATGCCGCGCTCGCGCTCCTCCCGTAGCCGGTCGGGATCCATTCCGGTGAGCGCGGTGAGGAGAGTCGACTTCCCGTGGTCGACGTGTCCGGCGGTCCCCACCACGCGGACCGGCGTTGTCTCGTTCGTCACGGGATCGGAGTCGCTTCCGGCATAGGCGCGAACATCCCGAACAGCGCCGGCACGACCACGAACGCGAGCACGAGCATGAGCGCGATCCAGAGTCCGAGTGCGATGCCCGTTGCGACCGGTGGGAGCGGCGAGCGTTCCTTGTCGCCGGCTACCGGCGGACGGCGATGCATTCGATCTCGATGCGTGCGCCTCGCGGCAAAGCACTCGTGCCGACGGTCGAGCGCGCAGGCCGGTGCTGACCGAATCGCTGCGCGTACACCTCGTTCATCGCCGCGAACTCGGCGAAGTCGGCGAGGAAGACCGTGCACTTCACGACTCGGTCGAGGCCGCTCCCGGCCGCTTCGAGGACCGCCGCGAGGTTGTCGAGGACCCGCGCGGTCTGGATCTTGATGTCGGCGCTCGCCAGCTCGCCTGTCGCGGGGTCGAGCGCGACCTGGCCCGCGGTGAAGATGAGATCGCCGGTCGCGATCGCCTGGCTGTACGGACCGATCGCTTTGGGCGCTTTGTCTGTGGATACGCTTCGCAGATCCATTCGCTACTTCTCCCCCTTCGCGAGCGCGGCGGCGACCGCTCGCGCGAGCATCCCATCATCCTCCGGAGCGACGCTGCGCAGATCGAGGGCCGCGCGATCGTCCAAGATGCGCGCGACGATCGGCGGGTCCGCGGCGCGCAGTCGCGCGAGGATCTCGTTCGCCCGGCCATGTCGCGTTCCGATCGCGACCGCGCGCGACGGCTGTGTCTCCTCCGGCAGCGACCCGCCGCCGATGGTCGACTCCGTCTCGATCACGTCGCCCTCGATGCCCCCACTAGCCAGCTGAGTCGCGAGCCCGCGAGCGCGCCTCGCGAGAACGGTGGGGGTGGCCGCGATCATCCGCCAGACCGGGAGCTCGGTCTCCGCCCGGCCGTCGCGATAGAGCTCGAGCGTCGCGACGAGCGCGGCGAGCGTGAGCTTGTCGGGACGCACGGCGCGCATGAGCGGATGGGCGCGGAGCGCGCCGATGGCGGCCGCGCGGCCAACGGCGAGCCCGGCCTGCGGGCCACCGAGGAGCTTGTCGCCGCTGAAGGTGACGACGTCCGCGCCCGCGGCGATCGCCTCGCCCACCGTCTCTTCGCGCGCGAGACCGAAGCGCGACGTGTCGATGAACGTGCCGCTGCCGAGGTCGTGGATGAACGCGATGCCGCGCTCGTGCGCGAGCGATCCCAGCGACCGGTCCTCGGGCCGCGCGACGAATCCGGTGAGCTTGAAGTTGCTGGCGTGCACGCGGAGGATCGCCCCGGTCCGCTCGGTGATCGCGGCCGCGTAGTCGCGGACGTAGGTGCGGTTCGTCGTGCCGACCTCGACGAGCTTCGCGCCCGAACGGCGTAGGACATCGGGGATGCGGAAACCGCCACCGATCTCCACCAGCTCGCCGCGCGCGACGATCACCTCTTTGCGGGCCGCCAGCGCGGCGAGCGCCAGCAGGACCGCTGCGGCGTTGTTGTTCGCGACGACGCCGTCCTCAGCGCCGGCGAGCTCGGCCAGCAGTCGTGAGGCGTGGCCGTGCCGCTCGCCGCGGCGACCGGCCTCGAGGTCGTATTCGACGCTCACCGCACCTGAGGCATCGACGATCGCCGCGAGAGCAGCGGGCGCGAGCGGCGCGCGTCCGAGGTTGGTCTGCAGCACGACGCCGGTCGCGTTGAGGACGCGACGAAGCGAACGACGGTCGCGGTCGCGCAGTCGCCGGCGCGCGGCATCGGCCGCACCCGACTCATCGAGCGTCGCGCCGGCGGCGCGCGCTTCCGCGAGGACATCCCGCACGGCGCGCACGAAACGATCCCGCGGCAGGTCGACGTCGCCGGCCGCGCGCACGACCGCGTCGACCGACGGCAGCCGACGGCGCGCGTCCGTCGTCATCGCGCGAGCACCGTGAGCGCGCCGGGACGCATGCGCACCGCGAGCCTGCGGGCGCGCACCGGCTCGCCGTCGGCCTGCGTCGGGAGCTCACGCTCGAGCTCGACGTCGAGCGAGCGCCCACGGAACATACGGACATCGCGTCCGTTCACATGCGTGCCGCGATAGAGCTTGGCGAGCGCGACGAGCGACGACCACCGCCCCAGGTCACCGGCGACGAGGATGTCGAAGAGGCCGTCGTCGATCTTCGCCTTCGGCGCCACGTGCATGCCGCTCCCGAAGTGCGTGCCGTTCGCGGCGACGACGACGAGATGCTTTCCCTCGATGACCTGGTCGTCGATCACGAGGCGCATCGGCTGCGGCCGGTACGTCGCGATCGACACGAGCGCGCCGACGAAATACCCCAGCGCGGGGCCGACGACGCGAGCGCTCGCCTCGATGCGTTCGGCGACGTGGCCGTCGATGCCGACGCCGGCGGCGTTCACGAAGATCCTGCCGTTGACCTCGCCGACGTCGATGACGCGGCGGCGCGCGCCAGCGAGGAACCGCGCGATGTCGCGTCGCTTGCGCGGATATCCGAGCGAACGCGCGAAGTCGTTGCCCGAGCCGATCGGATAGAGCGCCATCGCGGTGCTCGTGTCCACCAGGCCGTTCGCGATCTCGTTCGCTGTCCCATCTCCGCCGACCGCGATGACGGTGCGGACGCCGTCGGCCGACGCTTCGCGTGCGATACGCGCGGCTTCGCCGGGTGCGGGCGTCTGGATGATCTCGACCTTGAACCCGGACCCCTCGAGCTCGCGCGCGAGATCCCTTCCCACGCGCGCGCCGGCTCCGTCGCCGGCCGCGGGATTCACGATCGCGAGCGTGTGCTCGGAGTGCAGGCTGATCACGATGTCGGCGCGAGCGCTTTCTTGATGGCGTCCTGCTCTTCGTCGGACAGCTGGAACTTCGAGCGACCGCTCTGGACCGGCTTTGCGAACACGCGCGTGTCGGTGCGGCTGTGCAGGCTGGACACGACGACGCCGTTGCCAAGCGAGTCGAGCAGCGCGATGGCGAACGACTGATCCCCGCCCGTGTCGGCAAACGGGTTGTAGCGGATCACCGCGACCTTTTGGATCGTCCGCTGACTCAGGTGCTCGAGCTCGTGATGGAGCTTGTTGAGCGCTTCGACGCGCTCGCTCAGGCTCTCGACGCGCTTCAGCTGGCGGTCGAGGATCTCGTCGATCCCGCCGCTCTCCCCCTCCGGGAGCACGCGACGCAGCCGGCGACGGAGCACCGCTTCCGAGCGCTGCAGCCACGCCACCCAGGCGCCGAGCACGACGACGGCCACGACGAGGGCGACGACGAGCAGCGAGAGCGTGCGTTCGTCGAGGATCATCGTCGCGGACGATAGCCGTTCCGATATGCTGGACGCTCCATGGCGCGACGGAACCGCACACGCTCACGCACGCGACGCGACGCGACGGCAGCGCGTCGCGCGACATCGCCGCGTCCAGTTGAGCGCGAGACCACGGCACGACCGACCGGGTACCGCGCGCGCGGCTCCGTAACGCGCCTTGGGTACTCGCGCGCCGCCGGTGCGCCGTCCGCGGCACTCGAGCGAGCGTCGCTCGTCGAGCGCGCGTTCGTCGCGAAGGACTTCCGCCGGCTCGCGATCACCGTTGCGGTCTCTCTCGCACTTCTCGTCGCCGCCGGTCTGGTGGAGAGCGCCGTCCTCGCTCGCTAGCGTCGTACACTTTTCACGCCGGGCGATTGGCTCAGCTGGTTAGAGCGCTGCGTTCACATCGCAGAGGTCGCTGGTTCGAATCCAGCATCGCCCACAGGAAAAGCGCCTCTCTTGGTCAATCAGCGGACGTCCCCCACCCTGACTATCAGTTCCAAGTCTCGTCGTGACGTGACAAGCCGCAGCGCTCGCCCATCACGGAACGTATAGGCCTCAGGGTCGCGTGGCGATCGCCTGCAGGTATGCGCGCTTCCACGCCTCGTCGAGGTCGCCGAACGCCTCGGGCGCGCCCGGCACGATCCAGATGTGGATCATCTCGGGCGTCAGCGGGACATCGATCGTGCCGATCGGGCACGTACCGAGCGGGCTCAGGAGACCGGCGAGTCCGGGCGGCGTCAATGAGAAACAGACGTGCTGGTGCGCGTGCCACACCGTGAGCGGGCCGCCGATCGTAGGACCGGGCTGACCGATCTTCGGCATGAGGAACATCGCGCCCATCAGGACCGGCCGCCCGTCCGGAGCGACCGCGTAGACGAGCGTTTCTGGGTGCGCCGGATCGAGGATGCGGTCGTCGTGCTCGTACGCCGGATTGGATGCGTGGAAGTCGATCCCGGCGAGGCCGTTCACGTGATACCCGTCCGCCGCGGCGACGGCCGGATCCGCGTACCGGGCCAGGGCGATGCGCGTCGCTTCGACGATGTCGGCCGCCGCCGCTCGCTCGGCCGCGGTGGCGTCGCGCGCCGGGACCGCGGGAAAGATCGTGCCCGGTGGAGGGACGCCGCCGGCGCGTACGTGATGTCCCGCGACCGCACCGGGCTCCGCCGCCGACGCGCGGAATGCGCCGATCCACGAGCTCGTCGCGGTGCCGAGCGCGAGGATGACGATGGCGACGCTTCCCGAGATCGACCGAAGCCTGCTCTGGCTCGGCGCGGGTCGGACGACGATGGCAAGCGCGAG